>JAWCOP010000107.1:0-3851 GCA_038847005.1 Bathyarchaeia archaeon
TGTGTGGCATACTCTCGGCCCTGCTGGTAATCTTGATTTTGGCCCGGGCGGGGGGCGGGGACGGGGGGCCGAGGGATGCGGGGCGGGGGATCGCCTTGGCCATTTCCGCGGCCGTTTCCGGGGGCGTTGTCAATTTCATACTCAAACTGGCGGCGACGATTTCCAACCATTTCCTTTTCATAGCCGTTTCCTATTATTTTGCACTATTGCCATCGTACCTCTATTACCGTTTAAAGGGGGCGTCAAGAAATATGAGGAAGGAGTCGGCGAAATTTGGGATTTGCTCGGGGATTGTTAACTTCATCGCGTTCGCCCTATTCCTTTCAGCGCTGGCCCAGGGGCCGGTTTCCATCATAACCCCATTAGTCGACTTAAACCTGATCTTCGCCGTCATCATAATCGCCATCGTTTATAGGGAAAAGCTCACAAATTCCAGAATATTCGGGGTGCTCTTAGCGATCGCTGCGGTATTTTTATTAAAATGATTTCATATATAACAGAAGGCGGATGCGTTCAGATTATCCCCGGCCAAGCATAAAAACCGATCCGATAGGGCTTCGTTTCTCGCGATCGTTAAGGCCCCGTTGTTTCTAGGCAACATTTTATCCCCTCTACCACGAACTTGGCATCGTCGATCACCTTCCTAGCCTTATCTCGGGTGTAATATTCCATCGGGGTCACTCACCTTCCGGCCAATTTGAGCGGATAACGCGTATATACGACCTCCCTTTGAATTTCCCTACCCCTTTCAATCAAACGCATGCACCCCTCTTCCCTCAGAAGCTCTGGCCTCACCCTCCTTAGGACCGCCGCCAAGCCGCTTATAGCTCTATGATCCTTCGCCTCATCCCCTCCGAGCTTGATGATCATGGCGTTCGCCGCGCTTTCGAGGCCGAAGGCAAGCCAAGGATGCCATCCGGCCCAATGGGGAGCGATCCAAGGGGGAGCGGATCCTCGCGGCGCGATTTGACCGTTTTCCCGGATAAATGCTTTTATAAAGGTTCGAAAATCGAAAACCCTCGTGAGCCGGCGCATGCTCAACGATGAAGGTGGGCCCCATGAGCGTCCACCTCATCATAGAGTTCATCGGCGTGGAAAAGAGCAAGATATCGAGAGCTGGCACCGTACGAAGGATCCTAAATAGGGTCGTTTCCAAATCCGGCTTGAAGAGCATTTCCTCCGCTTTTCATCAATTCGAGCCTTATGGCGTATCCGGAGTTTACCTATTGAGGGAGTCCCATTTGAGCATACATACTTGGCCCGAGCATGGCTACGCCGCATTGGACATATTCACGTGCGGCGACGATAGGAAGGCCTTGAGGGCGTTCGGGCTGCTCGTCGATGAGTTCAAGCCGAGGAAGGTTAGGAAGAAGGCGATAAGGCGGGTCGAATGGATAAGATAAAGGCTCTGATCCTCAGGGAGCTGGCGGCTTCGAGGAGATCCATATGGGAGCCCCTGGAGGCGGGCGATTTCCTACTGAGGGATTTCATAAGGGCCGCCAATGAGCTATACGAGGGGGGCCTGATCGAGGCGGGCGAGTCGGGCCTCGGCATCACCGAAAAGGGTTTGTCGGCCCTCGACGAGGCGGCGGTCGCTTTCAAAAGCGGCATATGCGATAAATGCTCCGGGAGGCGCGTGATCCCGGGCGGGGGATTCGGCGAAATCTTCAACGAATATAAGGGGATAGTCGCGAATAGGCCGCCGCCCAACCCCGATTTTTGCCAAGGATATATGGACGAGTACGATGTTATCGCAAGGGCCGCCCTCATGCATCATTATGACGATTTGTCCCATAAGGACGTCGTCCTAATCGGGGACGATGATCTGCTGAGCATAGCCCTAGCGCTAACGGGGCTACCCCATAGGATTTGCGTATTGGATGTGGACGAGAGGCTCGGGGATTTCATAGCGAAGGTCAATGGGGAGCGGGGCTTCGGGATAGAGTTTCGGAAATACGACGTCCGGGATCCGCTGCCCAAGGATCTCCTGGAGGGGTTCGACGTCTTCTCCTCGGAGCCCTTGGAAACCCTCAGCGGGCTGAGGGCGTTCATCTCGCGCGGGGCTTGTTGCCTGAGGGAGGGGGGCTCCGGGTATTTCGGGTTAACGGTCGCGGAGGCCTCCCATGGGAAATGGTTGGAGATCGAGAGGTTCGTGACCGGCATGAATTGCGTTATAACGGATATCATAAGGGGCTTCTCCAGATACCCGACGGCATATGGGGGCTTGAGCTACGAGGGCTTCGCGAGGGGATTCTCGTTCCCGGTCGCCAAGAACCCCGGAATAAGATGGTACAAATCAGCGCTCTTCAGATTCGAGGCGCTCGGCAAGCCGATATGGGCGATACCCCCCGATGAGAGGATCCAAATGGAGCAAGTGGATCCCGAGGAGGACGTGACGATCATCTATAGGGATTGAACGCCGGTTCCCGAATCGGGCCATTCGCCAGCCCAAATCCATGGATTTGACGGGCGGGGAGGAATTTTCAACAATCGTTGGCGGGCCCGGTGGGATTCGAACCCACGACCGCCGGCTCCGGAGGCCAGCATCATGATCCGCTAGACCACGGGCCCATCCGGGCTAAGGGCCGAATCCCTTCATGAACTTATCGGAGGCCCGCAGGAGCCTCGAAAAACCTCTCCGAATCGGCCCCGCGGTTGCGGAGGGGGGCGATGGCCCCAGCCACCCATTTCGCCGTAGCGGCGGGGATTGGAGCCGGGGATGGGAGTCGAACCCATCTCAGCGCCCAGCGCCATGAAGGCCATACTGCGGGTCGCTACGCCCCGGGAGGGCCGCGCTGCAGCCCGCCGCCTGAACCGTTCGGCCACCCCGGCAGTAGAGGATGGGATCGGAAAAGGTTATAAAAGCTTTGAGCCCTAACCCCGGACCCTTCCGCATAAAGGGGTTATTCGGGCTTGGCTCGAGGGGGGCTTGGGGCCAAGGATTTGATGCGCATGGCCGCCTTCTCATGCCTCTATGGCCTAGCGAGGGCCATGCCCATTTTCCCGATCATAGGAATCGGAGGCGGGAGCTTCTCGGCCGCCGATGCCCTAGCCCCGGCCTTTGGATTGGCCCTTGGGCCCCTTGGGGCGGCTATCGCCATCCTAATCGGGACGTTTCTCGGGATCTCCTTGACCGGGAGGGCCATTTTCTTCGGCCTCGATTTCCTGCCGGCGACATCCTGCGCCGCGCTGGTCGGGCTGGTGGCCCGAGGGAAGCGGGCGATCGGATTATCGCTGCTATCGGCCTTGATCATCGCCTTCGCCCTGAGCCCCTACTCCCTCCCATTCGTATCGATCGCCCCGCCGGGCTTTGGGATCCCATGGTTTTGGCTCCATTTGATCGCCCTCGCCCTATTGGCATCGCCGGCGGCGAAGCCCCTCGCGGCTTGGGCCATCGGGGGCTTGGCCCATAAAAGGCTCCTCGGGGCCGGCGCCTTGGCCATTTGCGGGACCTTGGCCCAGCATTTGACCGGTTGCCTCCTCTTCGAGCTCTTCTACGGCCTTTTATTGGGCGTTCCGCCCGAATCGTTCAAAGGGATATGGGCGCCGATCTTCTGGATATATCCGGCCGAGAGGATCCTGATCGCGGCCGGATCGGCGCTGGCGATCGCCGCCGCCTCAAGCGCCCTGAGGGCCTTCGGCGGGGCCCGGGCCCATTAGCCCCCCTTTACCCGCATGGCCTCCTCTATCCTATCGACTATCCCCATGAACGCCTTCCCGGCCGGCGTATCCCTATGCTCTATGGCGAACGGGATCCCTCCATCGGAGGCCTCGCTTATCCTGGGGTCGAGCGGTATCCTCCCGAGGAGCGGGACCCCGAGCTCATCCGCGATCCTCTCGCCGGCCCGCCC
>JAWCOP010000108.1:0-2195 GCA_038847005.1 Bathyarchaeia archaeon
CCTCCAGTTCCGCGTGGATCCTCCCCGCCCTCTCGGCCGACTTCGGGCCCAGCTTGAGGATCCTCATCCTTTCCAGCAATTTTCGGCGGCTAGGTTCTGCGACCTTTTCTTGGATTTATAGGCCCCGTAATATAATTCGAAGGCGTTTATGGTGGTCGTCGAGAGCGTGAACCCCTTCCTCTCGAATTCCGCTATGAAGCTAACGACCCCCTCCACGCCCCTCAGCATATCCACCAATATGTCCGTATCGATCACGGCCTTATCTCCAGCGGCCCCCATCTCTTCCAAGCCTCGCGAAGGGATTCCCTGACGCGGGCCCACTCCTCGTCGGACATGCGCCAGGAGCCGGCTAGGTCCGTTATCCTGACCTCCCTTTCCTTATCTTTCGAACGCAATAGGTAGCGCATGGCCTCATCGAGGGAGACCGGGCGCTTCAGCTTGATTTGGAGCTCGCCGGCGAGCTCGGAGAGCTTTATGTACGTCCCCTTACTCACTTTGATGGTCTTCATTTCGATCATTATTTCCACAAGTGGTATGGGTGGCAAAATGCCATATTTAAAAATGGGAGGCGCCGCCCTTCATCGAAATTCGGAAACGTGGCAGGCCTTCAAATCCGGGCTTTTCTCCCTGATCCTATCCACGAAATCCTCCTTATCCAAGGATATGAGCACCGCCCCCATATCGAGGGCCGCTTTGAGGTAAAGCGCATCTATCGCATATATCCCAAACCCATGGCACAATGGGTAGGCCGAGAGGCAAAATTCCCTATCGCAATTGACGAGGAGCCTCGGATGGATCACCTCATCCAAGATCTCCCCGGCCTCCTTGGCCGCTCCCGGCCCGACCCTCCTGGCCAAGGCCCCGCAAACTTCCTGATAGACTATGCTCGGCTCCACCAGAATGAACTCGTCCGGCACCCCCTCCAAAATGCTCGCGCATCCCTCGCTGTAGGGCTCATCCCTTTTCAGGGCCGCCACGAAGACGCCGGCATCCAACGTCAATAAGTGCTTAGCGCCCGCCATGCCCCCTCATCCTCCTGAACTCCTCGACCACGGAGGGGGGTCCGGCCCAAGCCTTCGACACCTCCTCCCGGAGCCTTAGGAGGCGTTCCACGCCCTTCCTCATTCGCTCCGCCTCCTCGGGGCTTATGGCGGCGGCCATCCCCCGCCCATATTTAACCAGCTCCTCGAGGAGCTCGGCCCAAGTCCTGCAGCCAAGCTCGATCTTCAATCTTTTGAGGTCCTTTAGCACCCTATCGGGGAGGTTTTTCACCAGCAGGGTTGGCATATCTTGGGATAAAAAGATTATCCAGAATATAAGATTATCATCTTTATCCAATCGGCGCAACCTCGCAAACAATCCCCATCCCAAGCCTCATCGATGCCTTGACTCAATCGAATTTACTCGGATGTTCCAGCCCTGAGGCGGCCGCCCATTGGGAAATTACCAAAATTCACCACTAAAATTAAATAATGCCACTAAGTTTAGATATGGACATAGATGAATGATCATGGCATCCATTTATAAAGTAAGGATCGGGAGGCAGGGGAGGATAGTATTGCCCAAGGAACTACGGGAGGCATATGGGGTAAGCGCTGGGGACGAGGCCATAATAATAGCGAGGGGCGAGGAGGTAAGCATGCGCCTCCGCAAGGCCCCCGGGGATCCGCTCCAAGACTTGGTCGGGCTTTCGAAGTCGATATCGATAGGGTTATCGGCGGAGGAGCTGAAGGGGAGGGCGGATGGAGAACGATTGAGGCGGTTCCTTGGAACGTAGGCGGGGTCATGGCCCTTGGGCCAAAGCAGGCCGATTTATTTCTTGGATTCGACAACCCTCATCCACGCAGTGGATAAGGGCTCCAAGTACCATAACGAATGCCTCAACATCGTTAGCAGGGCCGCGAAGGGCGAGATAAGCGCGGCCACCAGCTTGGAAACATTGGAGGAGGCTCTCTTCATCCTATCGAAGCTCGTTTCCCCACCAATAGCCCTCCGCATCATCCGAGATTATCTGGGGATGGCCAAAATTAAGAAATATGGGATGGATTTGGCCATTTTCGAGCGAGCCCTCGAGATAATGGAGGTCGCAAAGCTCGAGCGGCCCAAGGACGCGATAAACGTAGCAACGATGCTCGAATACGGCATATCCAAAATAATCAGCGAGGACGAGGAATATGATAAAGCGGGCCTAATCC
>JAWCOP010000108.1:2205-3820 GCA_038847005.1 Bathyarchaeia archaeon
GATCACGGCCTTATCTCCAGCGGCCCCCATCTCTTCCAAGCCTCGCGAAGGGATTCCCTGACGCGGGCCCACTCCTCGTCGGACATGCGCCAGGAGCCGGCTAGGTCCGTTATCTTGACCTCCCTTTCCTTATCTTTCGAACGCAATAGGTAGCGCATGGCCTCATCAAGGCATATCCAAAATAATCAGCGAGGACGAGGAATATGACAAAGCGGGCCTAATCCAAAGGGTGCACCCCAAGGACCTATAGGGCAACGAGCGATCGATCCCCGCGGGGCGCCAAACGCTTCGATGGGATTAAGGGCGAGCCGAGGCTCATCCCACCGGCGCGATCTCGCATTTCATCTCGCCCCCCACATACCTAACCCTGATCGATTTGGCCCAATCGGGCCTCTCCTCCGGGTGATCCAGCCTGAAGTGGCTACCCCTGCTCTCCCTCCTCTCGAGGGCGGAGCGGGCGATCGCCAGGGAGGCCAGCAGGGTATTCTCCGCCTCCTTCAGGGCGACGAGGTCCCCAAGTCCCCTTATCTTGGCCTTATCGAGCGATCCCAAGGCCCCGGAGAGCTCATCGATCGCCCCCCTCAGGCCCCCCTCATCCCTGATTACCCCCACTCGCTCCCACATGATCCTCCTCGCCCGGAGCCTCAGCTCCCCCGCATCGATCGACCCCTCCTTGGGGCCGTAGCCCTTCATGAGATCCCCGAGCAGCGCTGGCTCCGGGGCGCCAACCGGGCCCTCCCGGAACTCCTCCTCCAAATACCCGGCCACGTCGGCGGCCACAAGCCTCGGGAGGGCGGCGCAGGCGGCGAGGGCGTTGCCCCCGAGCCTATTGGCGCCTTGGACCCCTCCCATCAATTCTCCGACTACGTACAGGCCCGGCAGCGCCGTCCTGAGGCGTTCATCGACCTCCACGCCGCCCATGGTATAATGGGCCGTCGGCAGGACTTTGATCGGCGGCCTGAGGCCGAACCTGCGCATCAATTCGAAGGCCGATATTGAGAGGTGGTCGTCGGATGGCTCGGGATCGATGGGCAAGGCGCCCCCGGCCCCCCTGCCCTCGGCGACCTCGAGCATTATGCATCGGGACAGCAGGTCCCTCTTCACCCTAAGGGCCGCGCCCAAATCCCCGAGGCCGTACTTGGCCATTATATCCTCGCCGAGCCGGTTAGAGAGCCTCCCCTTCGCGAACGGGATCATCAGGGCGGGCCTCCCCTCCTCGGCGAGGCCCAAGGGGAAGAATTGGACGAACTCCATATCCACCAGCGGGAGCCCCATTTTAAGGGCGATCCCATGGCCATCGCACGCGAGCTGGGCCGGGTTATCGCTCCTAATGTAGGCGTTGGCCGCGCCCCCCGTCGCCAATATTACGGCCTTCGCCCGGATCGGCAGGATCCGGCCGTTGTATTCGTGAACGGCCAAGTACGCGCCATCGGGGCATTTGGCCAAATCCAAGAGGCGGGCGCCCTCGAGGGCCCCGACGCCCTTGAGGGCCTTGACCCGCTCGCCGAGGCGAATGGAGAACTCCCTAGCGGGGACGATGGGATCGGGGCCCTCGATCTTGAGGCCGCCCCTCGACTCCCTCAGCCCCACGCCCGCCAATCCCCCTAGCGCCCTT
>JAWCOP010000109.1:0-3791 GCA_038847005.1 Bathyarchaeia archaeon
AATGGACTATATGTTCCCAATGGCGCTGGGCGGTAAGGGTGCCATACCTGGGGCCTTCGGGACCGGGAAGACCGTGGCGTTGCAACAGCTCGCGAGGTGGGCGCAGACCCATATCAACATATACATCGGATGTGGGGAGAGGGGGAACGAGATGGCGGACGTCCTGAAGAGCTTCCTCGAGCTGAAGGAGCCGAGGACCGGGAGGCCGCTTATGGAGAAGGAGATATTCATAGCGAATACGTCCAACATGCCCGTTGTGGCTAGGGAGGCGAGCGTGTTCCTCGGGATCACCATGGCGGAGTACTTCAGGGATATGGGCTATAATGTCCTCCTCGTCGCCGATTCCACATCGAGGTGGGCTGAAGCGATGAGGGAGATAGGGGGGAGGCTCGAGGAGATGCCGGGCGAGGAGGGTTTCCCGGCCTACTTGGGCTCGAGCCTATCGTCCTTCTATGAGAGGAGCGGGAGGGTCAAATGCCTAGGCGATCCGGAGAGGGTTGGCTCGGTGACGGTCGTCGGGGCCGTGAGCCCGCCGGGGGCCGATTTCAGCGAACCGGTGACGCAGAATACCCTCAGGATAGTGGAGGCCCTATACTCCTTGGACGTTTCCCTCGCCAATAGGAGGCATTTCCCAGCGATAAGCTGGCTATCGAGCTACAGCCTCTATGTCGACGAGGTCGAAGAATGGTGGAGGGGGAACGTAGGGGCGGAGTGGAAGGAGATGCGCAACAGGGCCCTCAAGGTTCTCCAAGAGGAGGCGGAGCTCCAAGAGATAGTCAGACTCGTTGGGCCGGAGGCCCTCCCGGAGAAGGACAAGCTGACGCTCCTAATAGCTAGGATGATCAGGGAGGACTTCCTGATGCAGAGCGCATATAGCGTTGATACGTATTGCGCCCCGGCGAAGGCGCATTTGATGATGAAGACCATAATGGCGTTTTACGATAAAGCCCAAAGGCTCATGGAGGCGGGCGCGCAGGTGAAGGAGATACAGGGCCTGCCGGTGGTGGCGAGGATTGCGAGGATGAAGGAGATACCGAACGAGGTCTTCGAGGAAAGGGTCGAGGAGATATGGACCGAGATCGAGGAGGGCTTGGTGAGGGCCTGAAGCGGCAACGGCTCTACGTCGTTGAAACGAAAGGCCTCCGGGAGGCTAGGGGCTCGATCTTGGTAACCGGAGGCGTTCCGGGTGCCAAATTCGATGAGGTGGTCGAGGTCGTCCTCGCGAGCGGGGAGGCGAAGCTCGGGAGGGTCATAGAGGTCGCCAAGGATTTCACAGTGATCCAAGTCTTCGGCGGGGTTAGCGAGGTCGACCTGACAGGCTGTAAGGTCAGGTTCAAGGGCGAAACCCTGAAGCTACCTGTTTCCAATGACATGCTCGGCAGGATATTCAACGGCAGAGGGGAGCCGATCGACGGCGGGCCGAGGATAGTGCCCGAGGACTACTTGGACATAAACGGCGAGCCGATAAACCCGGCCGCGAGGGAGCCGCCATCAGAGTTTATAGAAACCGGCATCTCCACGATAGACGGGCTAAACTCGCTCGTAAGGGGGCAGAAGCTCCCGATATTCAGCGGATCCGGCCTCCCGCATAACAGGGTCGTTGCCCAGATAATAAGGCAGGCCGCCGTTAGGGGGGAGGGGGAAGGGTTCGCGGTCGTATTCGGGGCAGTTGGGATCAGCTACGACGACGCGGCCTTCTTCATGAAGAGCTTGGAGGGCACAGGCGGGCTCGAGAGGACCGTGGCCTTCATAAACACGGCATCGGACCCAACCATAGAGAGGATCGTAACGCCAAGGCTGGCGCTAACCGCCGCCGAGTTCTTGGCTTGGAGGGAGGGCCTACAAGCGCTCGTCATATTGGCCGATATGACGAACTACTGTGAGGCCCTGAGGGAGCTCTCGGCCATGAGGGAGGAGGTGCCGGGCAGGAGGGGATACCCGGGCTATATGTATACGGACCTCGCCACCATGTACGAGAGGGCGGGGAGGATAAGCGGGAGAAAGGGCTCGGTGACCATAATGCCCGTATTAACGATGCCCGACGATGACATAACCCATCCCATACCGGATCTGACGGGATACATAACCGAGGGCCAGCTGGTCCTATCTAGGGGACTCGAGAGGAAGGGCATCTACCCGCCGATGGACGTATTCCTCTCGCTATCGAGGATGATGAAGGAGGGCATAGGGCCCGGGAAGACTAGGGAGGATCACAGGGGCGTCTTCATGCAGCTCTACGCCGCCTACTCCGAGGGGAACTATCTCAGGGAGATCTCCACGATAGTGGGCACGGAGAGCCTCACCGAGAGGGATAGGATATACCTGAAGTTCGCGGATGAGTTCGAGAGGAGGTTCATATCCCAAGGCGAGTTCGAGAGGAGGGACATAGAAACGACCTTGGACATCGCTTGGGATATCCTCTCCATGTTGCCCGAGGGCGACCTCAAACTGATACCCGAGGAGTTCATAGAGAAGTATCACCCGGCTTACGGCGGAAGGGGGCGTGTCGCAGCAAAGGCTCATTAGGGTAAGGCCGACCAAGATAGAGCTCATAAGGCTGAAGCGGAGGCTCTCCTTGGCTAGGAGGGTCCATAGCATAGTCAAGGATAGGTTATTGATCCTCACCATGGAGTTCCTCCAAGTGGCCAAGGAGAACGTGGAGCTAAAGGAGAAATTGGTGGAAAGGATGGGAGAGGCTTATAGGGCGCTCGGGCTGGCCTTGGGCCAACAGGGGAGCGAGCAGTTGGATAGGGAGTGCTTGGTCACGGGAAGGGATTTGAAGATCTCTGCCTCCACGAAGAACGTAATGGGCGTTCGTTGTCCCATGCTGGAGGCGGAGGGCATTAGGAGGGGGACATCGGAGAGGGGCTATTCGCTATTCGATACATCGGCCTACCTCGACGAGGCGGCGAGGCTCTTCGAGGAATCCTTGGAGATCATGATAGAGCTCGGCGAGCTGAAGAAGACTTTGGACCTTTTGGGCTTTGAGATAGGCCGGGCGAAGAGGATCACTAACGCCTTGGAGCACATATTGATCCCGAGGATAATGGCATCGATAAAATACCTCCAGATGAAGTTCGAGGAGAGGGAGAGGGAGGAGAAAGTCAGGCTGAAGAGGCTCAAGATAATCCTCTCGAGGCGATGATCTTGGAGGCGATCGATGCGCGGGAGGAGGGGATCTATGAGCGCTTGAAGAAGGAGCTGGGGGTCCTGATCTCCCATTTGCCCAAGGAGAGGAAGAGCCTCCGCCAGCTCTTGGGCGAGGGGCGCCCTCACGTGATCTGCAACGATGGGACGGCGCACCATTTCAAGAGGAAGGAGCTCGAATACCTCGCCAGCATCCTCAGGGCCGAAGAGGCGGAGGGGCTCCTGCTACCCCTCCTGATAGAGCTCGCGCCCTCGTCGAGCGAGGCCTCAATCGCCCTTGGTAGCGGCGCTGAGCTGAAGGTCGTTGGGCGCATCTTGGGGATGGAGCCAACGGTCCGGGACGGGAGGATAATCCTCTATAGGCCGCAAGTGGCTGCCCTGAGGAAGGCGCTGAGGACCTCGACGCAATACTCCCTAGCCGTAGGGGCGATGGGGACGGGCTAATCCCTGAGGTATTTGCTAGCATCCCTCTCCTTCTTCTTCCGCGATCTTTCGATTATCGCCCGTAGCCCCTCCTCGCCCAAGGGCTTGGATTCGACCACGCCGGATTCGATTGCCCCCCTCACTAGCTCATCGCCGGGCTTGGACCTCGTGATGACGGTTGTCCAGCCGATCTCGGAGCCGGTGGATCCAAAGGAGACGTC
>JAWCOP010000110.1:0-3687 GCA_038847005.1 Bathyarchaeia archaeon
GGGAGAGGCTGGAGGCCCTGGATCAGAGGAGAGCCAAGCTCCATCACGAACAATTGAGGTCGCTCGAGATCATCGCCGAGAGGCTGGGGGATTTCCCATTCTTGTAAACTGTCTTCAACCCCTTCACGATCGCCATAAAGATAGCGGGCGAGGGGCGCGTGCGCGAGGACATGAAGAAGGACCCAAGGGCCCTCAAGGAGGGCCTGAAGGCGATAACTGAGACGACGATTGATTTCATAAGGGAGGCTTTGGAGATAGGGGCGATTGGCATATTCTACTCCATAAAGACCCTATCGGCCAAATCCATAACGCGGGCGGAGTTCGAGGAGTTCAATAAACCCTACGATTTGAAGATCATGGACTCGATGAGGGATGCCGATGTCGTGATGATCCATGCCCATAACGATGAGCAGGGGGACGATCTCCTGATCGATGAGGTGTTGGATTACGGGGCCAATTCGCTCCATTGGTGGGATAAGGGGACGACCCTGAGCCTTGAGAGGGCGAGGGCCGAGCTATCGGATAGGTTCAGCTTGGCCGGGGGGATAGATCACAAGGGGACGATGCTCAGGACCCCATCCGAGGTGGAGGCCGAGATCAGGGATGCCATAAGGGCGGTCGGCGGCGAGGGCTTCATACTTGGCCCGGGATGCACCCTCAGCCCAAGGACGCCGAGGGAAAATATGCTCGCGGCGATAGCCGCCGCTAGGAAGTATGGCAAGAGCGGGTGAAGTGGGCTCTAGGGGATGGCGCCCGAGATAATCCTCCTCTCCCGGGAGGATGTTCGATCGGTACTGACAATGAGGGATATGGTGGAGGCGACGAGGATCGCGATCTTAGACCATCATAAGAAGAGGACCCAGATGGTCAAGAGGAGATACATCTTCTTGGACAAGGGCAGAATAGGGTGCATGGCGGCCTACATAGAATCCTTGGGCAGCGCGGGGGTAAAGATAGTCAACACGTTCCACGAAAACCCAGCCAAGCACAATTTGCCAGCCATATCGGCGCTCATAGTCCTCTGCGATATCGATACTGGCTTCCCGCGCGTGATAATGGATGGCACTTATATAACGATGATGAGAACTGGGGCGATATCCGCCCTAGCGGCCGAATATTTGGCTCGGAGGGACTCCAAGACGGCCGGGATAATCGGGGCGGGCGAGCAGGGCAAGGGGCAATTGCTGGGCCTGAGGGAGGTCCTCGACCTGGAGAGGGTCTACGTATACGATGTGGACAAGGGCCGGATGGATGGGTTCGCTGAGCGGATGGGCAGGGAAACGGGCTTGGAGATTTTGAGCTCGAGCTCCGCGGAGGAGGTCGTTAGGAGGGCCGATGTCTTGGCGACGGCCACGCCCTCCATGACCCCCGTCGTATTCAACGAGTGGGTCGATCCGGGCCTTCATATAAACTCGGTGGGAGGGGCATCGAGGGGGGAGCAGGAGATAGCTACCGAGATACTCAAGAGGTCGAAGCTCGTGGTGGACGATTTCGAGAACGCCTCGACGCTGGGCGGGATAGCCAAGCCCATCTCCTCCGGCGAGCTCTCGAAGGGGGATGTATACGCGGAATTGGGGGAGGTGGTCGCCGGGGAAAAACCCGGCAGGACCTCCCGCGATGAGGTCACGGTATTCATCTCGAGCGGGCTGGCGATCCAAGACGTCGCCATCGCCCAAGCCGTCCTCGAGAGGGCCGAGGGGTTGGGGACCAAGATAAGGCTCATATAAAGGCGCGATGGGGCCATCGGGGGGAGTAGGGCCGCTCCAATATCCGCTTATACTCCATGGCCTTCTCGTGGAGGCGTTCCACCTCCTTCGATATGGCCTCCATCTCGGCCCCCGCCACATCCCTGACCGCCCTAGCCGGGATCCCCATCGCGAGCTTCCCATCCTCGACGATCCCGTTCGGCGGCACGAGGGCCCCCGCCGCCACGATGGCCCGGTCCCCGACCTTGGCCCCATCCAATACGATCGCGCCTACGCCGACCAATGCGCCATCTCCGATCGAGCAACCGTGGAGGATGGCCCCGTGGGATATGAGCGCCCGCTCGCCCACGCGGACCGGCAGGCCGCTCGGGGCCTCCACGACGCAATTCTCGAGGACGGCCGCCATCCTCCCTATCAGGACTTGAGAATCATCGCCCCTTATCACGGCCCCCGGCCAAACGCTCGCGCCCTCCAAGATCTCCACATCCCCCATCACCCTCGCGGCCGGGTCCACGTAGGAGGATCCATGCGGCCTCGGGGCCTTTCCCTTGAATGGGATCAGGTTGCCGCCCATCGCAAGCCCACCTTATGAGATATGCGAATCAATAAAAAGGGCCACCTCGATGAAGGCCGATTGGGGATTGGGAGGGGGTTAGGTTCCAGTTGGAGAGGATCGAAACGGACGTCCTAATCATAGGCGGTGGTGGCGCAGGCCTGATGGCCGCGATAGCGGCTACCGAAAGGGGCGTGGAGGTGGATCTGATTTCGAAGGGCGAGTGCTCTACGAAGGAGATATCGGCGCTCAACGTGCCCCTAGGGCACGAGGACCCCAAGGACGGCCCCGAGGCCCATTACGAGGATACGATGCGAGGGGGCTGCTTCATCAATGATGAGGGCCTGGTGAGGGCATTGGTCCTCGGGGCCAAGCCGGCTTTGGAGAAGCTCGAGGCATTGGGCGTGAGGTTCAACAAAAAAGGGGACCTCTATGCGCAGCGATTGGTTTCCGATTCCACATACCCAAGATCTCTCTTCCTCGATGATAGCTTGGGCATCGAATTGATGGATAAGTTGCTAAGGGCAACGAAGGAGCGAGGTGTAAAGATCCGCGAGGGCCTGATGGGGATCCGGCTCCTTATCGAGGAGGGGCGGGTGGCCGGGGCGGTGGCGATGGATATGGAGGAGGGGAGGGAGATCGCCTTCGCTGCAAAGGCCATAGTACTCGCGAGCGGAGGAGCTGGCCAAGTATATCGGTTTACGACGAATGCGGAATGCATGACCGGAGATGGCTATGCGATGGCCTACGAGGCGGGGGCGGAGCTGGTGGATATGGAGTTCGTCCAATTC
Source organism: Bathyarchaeia archaeon (assembly GCA_038847005.1). Classification (GTDB taxonomy): domain Archaea; phylum Thermoproteota; class Bathyarchaeia; order 40CM-2-53-6; family CALIRQ01; genus CALIRQ01. The sequence continues at coordinate 3,051 of JAWCOP010000110.1, forward strand.
GAGCCGACCATAGTGGCCCATCCGCCCGAATGCAGGGGCTTGCTCATACCAACGGCCCTCCTGCTGAAGGGTGCGAAGATCAGGGATGGCAACGGGGAGGAGTTCCTTCATTCCTACAGGTTGCCCAAGAGCGAGCTGGCCCGGGAGATCTATGCCAAGATATTGGAGGGGCGGTGTAGCGATCGCGGGACCGTTTTCTTCGATGCCACCGGGTTGCCAGAGGACGTCGTGAAGGGGGGCTTCCCGCGCATATGGGGGGCCCTGCGGAGTCGCGGCGTAGATCTATGCGGGGATTTTGTGGAGATCGCCCCGGCCGCCCATTATATGATGGGTGGCGTCAGGATCGATGTCAATTGCCGAACATCGATCCCGGGCCTATATGCCGCCGGCGAGGTGGCGGGCGGGATCCACGGTGCCAATAGGATAGCGGGCAATTCAATAGACATAGTGGTGTTCGGCGCCAAGGCGGGCGAGGAGGCAATCCCGGGGATAGACGCGAGAGTCCCGAAGATGGAAGATGCAACCGGTGGAGGCTTGCCGCTGGATTGAAACCGAGATGGTGGAGCATTACCCGCCAGGACAACTGGTGGATCGGCGGAAGAAAAGGAAAACATAACGAGAGGAAGAAGGTTGGAAT
>JAWCOP010000111.1:0-3687 GCA_038847005.1 Bathyarchaeia archaeon
TCTCGGCCACAACCATCGCCCCGAATATTCAAAGAACCCTTCTCTTGAGCTCCGAGAGCTTGACCCCGCGCTTGAGCGCATCCCTAACCCTTTCCTCCTCCTCGAGGTATTCGAGGCAGAGGGAGTGAACCTCTTTGATATAAGCCTTCGGCACTACGACGACCCCATCGTAATCCCCGAAGACCAGATCCCCCGGCCTGACCTGTATGCCCCCACACTTTATGGGGGCGTTCACGAGCACCGTTTCGAGCCTCGTTTGGGCGGTCGTTACGACCGGGTTCCTATAGAACAGCGGGAACCCCATCTCCCTTATTGCGAGGACGTCCCTAACGCCACCATCCACGACGGCGCCCCCGAGGCCCTTCGCCAAGCCGGCTATGGACATCATCTCGCCCCACATCCCAGAATCGCTCATCCCGCCGCCGACGACGAAGACATCGCCCCTTTGGGCATTATCGATCGCCTCGAAGGCCAAGCCGAGCCCCCTCCTTTCGCGGAAGGACTCGAGCGAGGGCGGGACCATCCAGAGCGTGATGGCGGGCCCGATCACCTTGGCACCGTCCGATATCGGCCTAAGGCCCGGGTCCATCCAAGTCCTAACGCTCAATCCGAGCACCTTATCGCAGGCGTCCTGTATTATGCCCGTGTACATCCTCCGAAGGTCTTCTATCACTTCCCTCGAAGGCCTCTCTATATCGAGCAACTAAGTCAACCTCCTCATACTCCATTAGAAACATCCATAAAAAAATTACGAAACTAAAGGAAATTCATGAGGGATGGCTAGATGCTAATTCGCTAAGATTCATAGCATATAAGACATGCCACTGGCGTTTCTATTAAACAAGATTATTAAATTGGAGCTCCTATCGTCCCACCTCCGCCCTTAAACATGCATCTAGCGCATCTCCAGCCCACCCGTAATGTTTATCGCCTGTCCCGTCATATAATCGGCATCGCTTGAGGCTAGGAAAGCCACAACTCCGGCCACGTCCTCCGGTTTCCCCATCCTGCCCAAAGGAATCTTATACTCCCTCACGATTTTCTCGAAGAGCTCATCAATGTCCCCAGCCGCCCCCGGGAACCGCTCGAGATGTATCCTTCCCCACCTCCTAAGACCTGGCGTATCGGTCCAGCCGGGGCAGACCGCGTTGACGTTGATCCCATATTTTGCGAGCTCCTTCGCCAAGGCTTGCGTGAGCGCTATCACCCCGGCCTTCGCTGCGCTGTAATGGGGCTCCCCTACTACTGGGCATTTGCCGGCGTATGAGGATATGTTCACGATCTTCCCCTTGATCCCGCGCTTGATCATCTCCCTCACGACCCTTTGGGTGCAGAGGAAAACGCTCTTCAAATTGAGGTCCACGATTCTATCCCAATCCTCCTCTTTTATATTCAAGAAGGATTGAACCTCCCCTCCTCCCGCATTGTTGACGAGTATATCGATCCTCCCAAACTCCCTAATCGCCCCTTCCACCATTCTCTCGATGTCCCCGCTCCTTGTGACATCGCCAACGATCGCAAGGCCCATTCTCCCGAGCGCCCTGACCTCTCTCGCCACCTCTTCACACCCTTCCTTGGCAAGGTCAAAAATAACGACGCTCGCCCCCTCCCGCGCGAATCGCAACGCAATCGCCCTCCCGATACCGCTACCGCCTCCGGTTACTATGGCGACCTTACCCTCAAATCTTCCCTCTCCGCACATCCGCCCCCACCAATCCTCTCCATTGTTCAATCCCCATGTGAAATAAAATTTTACTAGTTAGGTAGCGTCTTATGAACAAAGCCTAAGATTCTTCTCAATTGGATTAAGCGATTTTATCTACATGAAAGTTTTAAATGAAAGAAGCACAATATAAAAAGGGGTGAAATTGAGATGCGCGTCCTCATAACCGGTGGGACGGGGTGGCTTGGATTCTACGTAACCGAGAGATTTGTCAAGGAGGGATATGAAGTCATATGCTATGATTTAAAGCCCAGCCCATTCCCGGATTTCATCCAAGTAGATCCCGGGAAGGCCAGAGTGGTAAAGGGCGATATCTTGGAGTTGCCGCACCTCCTTAGGACCGCTAGGGAGAACGAGGTTGAAGGAATAGTCCACTTGGTTTTTGTGTTGAATGAACCATTGATGAGGGAGTTCCCATTAAGCGTCGCTCATAGGATTAACGTTGAGGGCACGATGAAAGTCCTAGAAGTGGCTAGGCTATTGGACCTGAGGCTCGTCTTCGCGAGCTCTGGGGCCGTCTTCGGTGATAGGCCCGACGCTAAGCCATTGAGGGAGGATGACATCAGGTTAGAAAACATAGATAGAATTTATGCGGCCAACAAGATAATGTGCGAGGCCATAGTGAACTCCTATGTCTCCGCTTATGGCCTAGATGCCGTTTCGATGAGGCCCGGCATGATGTATGGCCCTGGGATGTGGATGAGGTATCCGATCGCTATCCTCCTCGAGAGGGCGATTTATGGCATGCCAACCCGCCTCCCCTTCGGCGGGGATATGCCGTTCGATTGGACATATGGAAGGGATGCCGCCAAGGCCTTCTTCTTGGGTTATGGTGTACGCCCGATAAGGCATAGGGTCTTCAATATATCCGACGGAAGAGGGTATACTTTTAGGGAAACGGCTGAGGTTGTGAGAAGGCTTGTACCAAATGCCGTGATAGAAATCGGGCCCGGCTTAGTGGATAAGTCGAAGTTGGACTCAATAGGAGTGGAGGACCTCCGAAACTTCTTTAGGATAATGCCCATGAGGGGCCCAATGGATAGCAGCAGAATGAGGGAGGAGCTGGGGTTCAAGCCGGACTATACATTGGAATCTGGGGCCGAGGAATATCTCAAATGGTTGCAATCTCACAAGGAGCGGTGACCTTCGGCATTCCAATGACTTTCTTAAGAACGTTTCCTAACGAGGCCGAGCACTGAAATAAAAAACTAATTCGCCTTCATCGTTCCACTCCATTCGCTACAATCTGGAGGCTAGCCCCGTGCACCAAGATGCCCGCTCACCTCTGGCCAGAGTTGTCTATAGAACGGATCCCCCTTCTCAAAACTTTGGAACACAGTCGTGGCAAACCTTTTTAAATATGGGGGGAATGCAATTATAATTGGTGTCGATATTTGGGAACTGGTAAGGTTAAAAAGATCTGGTGGCAACAATTCACTAGGCCAGAGCTTGTTGAGTATGCTAAGAAGGTGAGCGATATCGCCCTTCTGCCCTTGGGCTCTCTTGAACAACATGGAGAGCACTTACCCATCGGTGAGGATTCTTACCACGCCATCGGAATAGCCGAGAGGGTTGCCGAGAGGGTAGATGTAATGCTCCTCCCATGCCCATGGTACGGAGCGCATCCATATCAGCACTATTATTACGCTGGGACGATACCGCTCAGGTTCGAAACCTTTCACAATATGTTGAAGGATATAGTTAGAGGGGCATCTTGGGCTGGATTCAATAAGTTCATACTATTCAATTGTCACGGCCAAGAATGGGCCATGGCCCCTGCCGTCCACGAGCTGGGATTGGAAGGATATTTCGTCGTCGCCCCTACGCTCTGGGAGATAACCAAGGAAGTCATAACGAGGGTCATGGAAACGGGGTTTAGCCATGCCGAGGAGTCGGAAACTTCCCTGGGACTCTACTTGATCCCAGAGTTGGTAGATATGTCAAAGGCACACGATGAGCACCCC
>JAWCOP010000112.1:0-3664 GCA_038847005.1 Bathyarchaeia archaeon
ATGCGTAATAGCGATTCCACTTCCCTAGAAAGGCTTAATATACATCGGGCGGGACGATCTCCACCTTCGATAGAGGGGTGGCGATAATGGGCGGGATGGGCATGGGCCGTTATGGCGCGCTGATCGGCGGCGCCCTCCCGCCCATCGTATGGGAATGAGGGTGTTGAATTATGGGCTCAGTCGCCAAATCCGAAAGGATCGTGGTTTGGTTCGATGAGCTGGGCAAGGGCGATATAGGCCTCGTTGGGGGGAAGAACGCAAACCTAGGGGAGCTCAGGTCCTTCGGGATACCGATCCCCCCAGGCTTCGCGATCACCTCCCACGCCTATAGGAGGTTCCTCTCCGAAACGGGCATAGCGGAAAGGATATACGCCATAATCGAGGAAACGATAAAGGACAAAACGGACCCCGCCCAATTCGATGAGGCGTCGAAGAAGGTCCGCTCCCTGATGGAGTCCGCCAAGATCCCGGGCGATATAGAAAGGGAGGTCAAAGCGGCCTATAGGAAACTGTGCAAGGAGGTTGGGGGCGAGAACCCATTCGTTGCGGTTAGATCCTCCGCGACCGCCGAGGACCTTCCCGGCGCATCCTTCGCCGGCCAGCAGGAGACTTACCTGAACGTGCAAGGGGAGGAGGAGCTCATGGAGAAGGTGAAGAAATGTTGGTCCAGCCTATTCACGCCGAGGGCGATATTCTACAGGGAGAGCAAGGGCTTCCCGCACGATAAGGTCCTGATAAGCGTCGGCGTTCAAAGGATGGTCGATTCGAGGTCCTCGGGCGTCATGTTCACCTTGGACCCGGTGACGGGCGATAGGGATAGGGTCGTCATCGAATCGACCTGGGGCCTCGGCGAGAGCCTCGTCTCCGGGGCGGCCAACCCGGATAGGTTCGTGGTGGACAAGAACAAGATGGAGGTCGTCCTCAGGGAGATAGCGGATAAGAGGATAGAATACGTCAAGGATCCCCAAACCGGCAGGACCGTGCACGCGCAGGTCCCGCAGGAGCGCAGGAGGAAGCCGTCCCTGAGCGATCAGGAGGTCAAGCGCTTGGCCGAGCTCGGGAGGGAGATAGAGGAGCATTACGGAGTGCCGCAGGACATAGAGTTCGCGATCGAGCGGGGCGCCGAATTTCCGAAGAACATATTCATAGTCCAAGCGAGGCCGGAAACCGTTTGGTCGATCAAGGAGAAGGCGGAGACGATCGTCGAGAAGGCCACGGCGGCCGATATGGTCCCCGTATTGAAGGGCTTGCCGGCCAGCCCGGGCGTCCACGCCGGTAGGGCGGAGGTCGTCATGAGCCCGGAGGAGGCAGAGAGGAAGATCAGGAGGGGCGATATATTGGTGACGAGGATGACGAACCCGGATTGGGTTCCATATATGAAGCGCGCCGGCGCCGTGATAACCGATGACGGCGGCGTCACCTGCCACGCGGCCATAGTTTCCAGGGAGCTGGGCATACCCTGCATCGTTGGGGCCAAGAGCGCCACCAAGGTCCTAAAGACCGGGAAGGAGTATACCGTCGATGCCAAATCCGGCGTGGTTTACGAGGGCCTAGTGGAGGCGATCCTGAAGCCCGAGGCGGAGGCGGCGCCCGCCCTCCCGGGCCCGGCCCCGCCATCCCCCATAACCGCCACCAAGGTATACGTGAACCTCTCGATCCCGGAGATAGCGGAGAAGGTCTTCAGGGAAACGAACCCCGACGGCGTGGGGCTCCTGAGGGCGGAGCATTTGATGCTATCTGTCGGCAAGCACCCCCGCCTCCTGATCGAGGAGGGCGGCGAGCAGAGGATGATCGATGCCTTCGCCGAGGGGATAAGGAAGGTGGCCGAGGCGGCCTTCCCGAGGCCTGTCGTCTATAGGTTCCTGGATTTCAAGCCCGATGAGTTCCTCAGCCTGCCGGGCGGGGATAAGTATGAGAGGGACGCGGGCCACGTCGGGCCCAACCCGCTGATAGGGTATAGGGGATGCTTCAGGTACGTGAAGGAGCCGGACGTCTTCAGGTTGGAGTGCAGGGCCATAAGGAAGGCGAGGGAGCAATTCGGCCTCACAAACGTTTGGGTCATGTTGCCCTTCGTCAGGACCTTGAACGAGTTCAGGAACGCGAAGAGGATAATGGAGGAGGAGGGCCTCGTGAGGTCGTCGAATTTCAAGCTTTGGATAATGGTCGAGGTCCCGAGCACCGTTTTCCTCATAGACAAATTCATAGAGGAGGGCATAGACGGCGTTTCGTTCGGGACGAACGATCTCACGATGCTGATATTGGGGATAGATAGGGACGATGCCTCGGTTCAGGAGATATACGATGAGAGGAACCTGGCCGTGCTCAGGGCCATGAGCCACGTGATAAGGGTTTGCAGGGAGCACGGGGTTACGACCTCGATCTGCGGCCAGGCCCCATCGAATTATCCGGAGGTCGTGGAGTTCCTCGTCAAGGAGGGGGCCAGCTCGCTCTCCGTGAACCCGGATAAGGTCGTGGAAACGAAGCTGCTCGTGGCATCGATAGAGCAAAGGATGATCTTGGAGGGCATAAGGGGCGCCAAGCCCTCCCAGGGGCCATTCGGCTTCCCCTAGCGCGCCATGATCGGGGACCTATACGACCTAGCGGGCTTCATAGCCGATAACTACGCTTGGGCTAGGAAGATAGCGGAGCCCATGGTGGGCAAATTTCCATGGCTGGCCGCGGCCCTGAGGGCGATTATGCCCTCGGCGGAGATATTGGTCACTGATATCGATCCTAGCGCGATAGAGTTCGCGAGATCCTCTTGCCCCGGCCTCAGGGCGGAGTTGGACGATCTGCTCTCCCCGAGGATCGAGCTATACGAGGGGGCGGATTTGATCTACGCCATCCGCCCCCCTCCAGAGCTCATCCCCTACGCCGCGGGGCTGGCCCGGAGGGTGGGCTCAGATCTGCTGGTGCGGCCCCATTGGGGGGAGGAGGCGGGCTTCGATTTCGAGCGGCGCATGGGGTGGAAGTTCCTAACCCATCGCTCGGCCCGGTTCTTCATCCTGAGGTCCCCGGGGATATGCTCGTCCCCCGAACGATAGATTTATTTCCGTAGCTCTGGAAATCCTCAACCTCGGGTCTTAACGTTGGAGCTAGGGAAGAGCATAGTCTTCTTCGATGAGGGGCTCACCGATAGGAAGCTATTGGGCGGCAAGGGGGCCGGGTTGGCCGAGATGACAGAGCTCGGGATCCCGGTCCCGCCGGGCTTCACGATAACCACCGAGGTCTGCCGGCTCTTCTACAAGGGGGGCGAGAGGTTGCCCGATGGGCTGATGGAGGAGGTCAAGAGGGCGATGAAGAGGCTCGAGGGGATCACGGGGAAGGGGTTCGGCGACCCGGGGAACCCCCTCCTGGTTTCCGTCAGGTCTGGCGCCGCCATCTCTATGCCCGGGATGATGGATACGGTTCTGAACTTGGGCCTTAACGATAGGGTCGCCGAGGGGCTCGCCAAGGCGACGGGGGACGAGAGGTTCGCCTACGACGCCTATAGGAGGTTCATACAGCTCTTCGGGAAGATAGTCCTCGGGATCGATGAATCCCTATTCAGCCGCGCCCTGGAGGAGCTCAAGAGGGAGCGGGGCGCCGAATACGATACGGATCTGGACGCGGGGGCCCTGAGGGAGCTCGTTAGGAGGTATAAGGCCATAATCCTCAAGGAGCT
>JAWCOP010000113.1:0-3646 GCA_038847005.1 Bathyarchaeia archaeon
CCAAGGCAAACCCCCAAAACGGTTCCCAATTCGATATTAATTATGCGATACTAATATATTGGCTTTTCCCAAGCCGCTAGGATTCTACGATCAATAGGGCCCTCAACCTCGAGCTCGGATCCTGCAGCGCTCGGATTAGCCCCCGGGAGAGGTCCCCGGCGGCCTTATCGGACCTTATCGCGATCGTCCTGGGGCACTTGAAGGAGCTCTTCCTAACCACCAAATCATCGGGATCCCCAAAGGTCAGCCCGGGATCCCCAAAGCCTTGGACGACCTCCTTTATCCCGCGCGCCTCCAAGACCATCTTGATCCTAGATCCCGGCGATTTGGCGATCGCCTTGAAGGCCTCCGAGAGGCCCGACGCGGACTTATTGGCCCTCACGCCTATTATGCAATCGCCGCTGATCGAGAGCCATTCGTCCTTGGTGATCGCCAGGGTCGTCCTATGGGCGGCCCTTATATTCGGATGGCCGAAGGCCTCGATGAGCTCGAACGCCCTTGGCAGATCCGCCACCTCCCCTTCGAATATTATTAAATGCGGAGGGATCCAAAACGATATCGGTGCCGGATGGGCTTGTCGAAGGAGGAGATGGCCCTTAGGAGGGAGCGGGCCATCGAGGCCCTCGTGAGGCAGGGCCTGCTTAAGAGGAGGGAGGTCATAGAGGCCTTCCGGAGGGTCCCGAGGGAGCTATTCCTTCCGGAGGATGTTCGGGAGGATGCCTACGTCGATGCCCCATTGCCCATAGGCTATGGCCAGACCACGAGCGCCCTCCATATGACCGCGATCTTCTGCGAATGCAGCGGCATGGAGCTGGGCGATGAGGTCCTAGAGGTCGGGGCGGGTTGCGGCTATATGAGCTGCGTATATGCCGAGGTCGTGGCCCCAACCGGGGGCCCCAAGGAGGCTTGGGGGCACGTATGGACGGCCGAGATAATAAAGGAGCTGGCGGAATGCGCCAAGCGGAACGTCGAAAGGGCCGGATATGCGGATAGGGTTACGGTCTTACATGCGGATGCCTCCGGGGGATTGGATGATCGAAGGTTCGACGTGATCATAGTCACGAGCGCCGCGCCCGAGATCCCGGAGCCCCTAATAGGGCAGTTGAAGCCCAACGGCGTCATGCTCATCCCTGTCGGCGAGCTCTATTTGGGGCAGGATTTGATAAAGGTCGTTAAGAGGGGGGATGGCAAAATCCTCAAGTAGAACCTCGGGGGGGTGGCCTTCGTCCCGATGCGGGGGAAGTACGGTTGGAGGGGGTGAGGGCCGCCATCATTTTATTATCTTAACGGGCGGCGTTGTGGCGAACACTATGATCATATCCTCATCGCCCGTATTCACCAACTGGCTTTCGGCTACGCCGATCGGGAAATATACCACATCGCCCTCCCGGACCGGGGCGCTCATCTCCTTCCCGCCCTCGCGCCAGAAGAGCGTCCCATTCCCCTTCACCACCGCGTAAGCCTCCTCGAAATCGGGCGGATATTCAACCTCGAACCCCTCCCCCTTATCCCGCGTATGGGTATGCCATCTATGGGGGGATTTCCCGGGCTCGGCCCGGATTATGCCGAGGACCAACTTCCTCGATCCAACGACGTCGGGGTGCACCATCCTCCGCCCCCTCCCGCCGCCGGGCCAAGTTATCTCCGGGACCTCGCTCGGCCTAACGATCTTGGGGCTGGCCATGGCCGCTCCGCCGTTTCCATCGGCATAAGGAAAATTTAACGTTAGCGGCCCTAAAGGGGCTTGATGCCCTCCGATCGCCTCACCTCGACCAAGTGGACCGAGCATGAGATGCATGGGTCATAGGCCCTCACAAGCATCTCGCATTTGAGCTTAGCCTCCTCCGGGGATATCTCGCGGAGCTCAGGGGCCAGGGCCTCCAGATCCCTTTCTATGTTCCTCGAGTTGTGGGCTGTCGGCGTCACCACGTCGGCCTTTTTGATTACCCCCTTTGAATCGAAGGAGTAGTTATGATAAAGGATGCCCCTGGGGGCCTCCACTATCGCGAACCCATCCCCTGCCTTGACCTCGAAGGATTCCTCGGTGACGGGCCCCTTTTCAATCTTCAGGTTTTCGATTATGGAAACGCTATCGTCTATCGCGTTGATGAGCTCTATGGCCCTAGCGAGCACGGCCATGAATGGATTGAAGACCGGGGGCTTGAAGCCGACCCTCCTCCCCGCCTCCCTCGCGTCATCGGAGAGCTTATCGAAGTTCAGGTTCACCCTTGCCAATGGACCGACTAGGAAGGAATCGCGCCCCTTCACGATAGATCGCTTGGTCCAGGAGTAATCGGTGTGCGTTTCCTCGATATGGGCCCTATACTCCCTCGGGGATATGTCCAAGCCCTCGGTCGATATGAGGCGCCCCTCGTTTATTGCGTATTGATCCGCCTGCGATAAAGCGATATGCTCGCATCTCCTCTCGAAATCCGGCATATCCAAATCGGCCACGAAGTCGATGCCCTCCATCGCGAAGCCCTTCATCGCGAGCAGTTCCCTCTTGGCCCATTCCAGATCGGCCTTGGTCGGTATCCTCGTGAAACCGTTCACGACCAGCGTTACGGGATGTATCGCCCTCCCGCCAAACCTCTCAGTTATATCATCACCAACCTTCTTCAGCCTTATGGCGTTCCTGACCAAATCCGGGTGCTCGCTCGCCATGGAGATAACATCCGGCTTCCCGAAGTAGTCTGGTATCGAGAGGAAGTAAACGCTCAGCGCATGGCTCGATATATGGTTCGCGTAGTTCAACAGCTTCCTCAGGGCCCTCGTTTGATCATCGACCTCGATGCCCAACCCGTCCTCGACGGCTTCCAGGGCCGCGACCTGATGGGGCACGTGGCATATGCCGCATATCCGGGACGCTATCTCATGGGCCTCGCCGCATCTCCTCCCGATCATGAAGGATTCGAAGAAGCGCGGCGGCTCGAAGACCGCCAACTTGGCTTCTTCGACCCTCCCGCCCGCGACCTTTACCAATATCTCAGCTTGGCCCTCGACCCTAGCCACGTAATCGACCCTTATCTCCATAACTTGGCTCATATGGCCCCACCAGCCTCCTTCGAGAAAGCCGGCATGAGCCCGGCATATTTCCTGAACTTGCCGATCAGATCCTCCTTTGAGAGGCCGCACCTCTTGGCGAGTATCTCCGCCAAGGAGCCGGCGTTAGCATCGCTCATTGGGCCGTAGCACCCCTCGCAAACCCTGCCGTTAGATGGGCATGCGGCGCCACAACCGGCGGCGGTGACGGGCCCCATGCAGGGCCTGCCTTCGCAAACCAAGAGGCATACGTTCTCCTTAATCTTACATTCGACGCAAACGGGATGCTCCCTCAGGAATGGCCTTATGCCCAACAGGGCCCCCTTGAGGGCCTCGAGGATCGCCTCCCTATTCGGGGGGCATCCCCTGAGCTCCAAATCCACGCGAACATGGGCGGATAGGGGATATACCCTCTGGAACGATTCCTTCTTCGAGTGGATCTCCAAGAATCGCTCATATACCTTCGCCGACTCCTGCGGCGGCACCCAATTCACTATAGAGGGCAGGCAACCGCTGCAAGCGCAATCCCCAAGCGCTATCAATAGCTTTGATCTCCCCCTGAGCTCCTTCAATTCCCTTAGTTCCCTAGGCGTCGAAACCGAGC
>JAWCOP010000114.1:0-3632 GCA_038847005.1 Bathyarchaeia archaeon
GGAAATCCGAACGCCCCCAAGATTTTTATAAGCTTGGGACATAAAGAATTTGTCATGCAAAAAATAGCGAACTTGAGGGATATTGAGCGGGGAAAATCCATCACCTTCAACTATAAGGGCAATAAGGCGCTCTTGGTTCGGACTAAGGGCGATAAGCTCGTCGCCTACATAGCCATTTGCCCGCACGAGCAGGGCAATATCGAATGGGATGAGGAGATCAACAAATTCCTTTGCGAATGTCACCTCTCCCTATTCAACGTCGACGATGGCTCCGTCTACGCGCACAGCTCCCTATTCGAGCTGAAGGAAGGCTTGACGAAGATAGACCTTAAGGTCGACGAAAAGGGGGACATATACGCCCTTTAAGCGGCGACTCGGGTCGGGGCGGATCGAGGCAAGCTCCCTTAAATCCCCCAACCCATTAGGGTAGCGTAAACGCTAAATGGTGATCCATTAAGCCGGGGACTAGGATTCCAAGGATGGCCAAGGCTCCCCAATGCCTCCAATTGGGGCGGGACCTCCCTTGAAAAATTAAAAAAGGGGTAATCGCCAAATCCTCGAGGGGGAGAGATTTTGTCTTGGTGGGAAGACTTCCCGGATTGGTTTAGGATGAGGCGGAGGCGATCCCCCTTCTTCGGATTCGGGGGGGACATATTCGAGGAGATGAACAGGCTTTTCGAGGACATGTTCAGGGAGATCTGGGAACAGGTCCCGAGGGATTTGATAAGGGAGCGCAAGCTACCGGATGGCACCACGGTTCGCGAGGCCGGTCCATTCGTGTATGGCTATTCGGTCACGATGGGCCCGGATGGGAAGCCGATAATTAGGGAGTTCGGCAACGTGAGGCCCAAGGCCGGGGCCTTCCCGGGCAGGGCGGCTCTGGAGGTGAAGGAGGAGAGGGAGCCGCTGGTCGATACGATCGTCGAGGACGACTTCATTAAGGTGGTTGCCGAGGTCCCCGGGGTCGAGAAGGATGACATTAAATTGGAATGCGCCGAGAACTCCTTGGTGATATCGGTCGACTCGGAGAAGCGCAAATACTACAAGGAGCTCGACCTCCCTGAATCAGTAGACCCAGATAGCGCCAAGGCCAGCTATAAGAATGGGGTCTTGGAGGTCACCCTGAAGAAGAAGGTGACGAAGCCGAAGGGCAAGGAGATCAAGATAGATTAAGCACCTGACGCCTTTGGGGCCTAACAAACCCCTTTCTTTGGAGGGGCCTTAGGCCTTATCCTGACCCTCGCTCCCCTTTCCAATCCCGGAGAGCGAATATAGGACCCTCCTCCCGAGCTCCCTTTTGGCGGCCTCGCTCCAAAGCCTCAACGGTATATATTCGCTCGATTCCATCGCGAACACCTCCGTATCCCCGCCCTCACAAGCTGGGCATTTCGATAAGATCCCCAAGAAGGACTTGGCGCACGCCCTGCAATAGGTCAGGGCCCTCCCAAAGGCGAAGAACTTCAGATCGAACCCCGCGGCGCTTTCAACGAAGTTGCATAGTCCCTTGGTCCCCCTCTCTCCGGGATCCAAGCATATTTGAAGGAAATGCCCCCCCGGGAAGGCTCTCTGGAACATCGCCTCCGATTCCGCCCTCTCCTTTAATGGAACCTTCAGGGTCAGGGGGATTGTGGGGACGTCGGTGTACCTTGGGTGTTTTTTGGGCCCCTCGACGCTTATGGTCGAAACCCCGTAGGAGCCTAGGTCGAGCTTCGCGAGCCTCGAGCTCGCATCGGGACAGCCCCTTTGGGCGATCGAGATCCTCAGCTCCAACTCCTCGGAACGGCTCTTTGATAGGCCCTTGAGGTGCTCCAAAACCTTCAACGCGAATTTCATGGAGCCTTTATCCCTCGGGATCGCGGAGCCCGTATGGGCCTTGACAGCCTCGTACAACCCCATGAGGCCCACGAGGTAGGCCCCCCCTTCCATGACAAAGTTCCGCATCTTGCTGGCCAATAGCGGGAAGAATCCCTCCTTGCGCCTCCTCTCAATACCCTCGCTCTTTATCCTGAGGGCCTCCACGCACTCCCCGAACCTATCGGAGAGCAGATCGATGAACCTCTCGTCATTGCCCCTCGCCTCATAAGCAATCCTCGGCAAATTTATGAAGGCAGAGCCGACGATCCCGGACTTGAGACAATCTACCTCCCAATCCCCGCTCCAATCATTGGAGAGTCTCGACCCCGAGGGCGCCCTCGAGATGCGCTCCTCATCCGAGGAGAGGGAGAAATACAGCAATCCATGCTTATTGGCCAAATCCAAGGCCTTGGCCAATAATTCCTTCAGACGCGGGCTCCTGAGATCGGATGGCCTGAGGCCGATCACGAAACGCGGGCTGAAGGCTGGCTTATGCTGGGAGGATTTCGCGAGGCCCGCTAGGAGATGCTCGAATACCCTATGGGCCTCCCCCCTATAATCCGAATATCGGCCGGATATCCGCCCCCCCGGCCCTATGGCCTCGACGTCCGCCAAGAATGAGGGGATGGAGAGGTCCAACCCAAAGGAGATCTTAGCCCTCGGGTTGTATGAGAACAGATCCCACCTAAGGCCGTTCAGGAAGAAGTAAATCGCCTCTTCGAGATCCCCGTCCGAGACCCCTTCGGCGAAGGGGGCCATGAAGATGTTGAACATCGGGAAAAAGGCCTCCTTTGAGACCTCTTCGGAGGAGGCCCTCGCCAAAGCGGCGATCGTTTGGAGTGCCGAGCCGAAATCCTTGGGGGGCTTGGTGAACGGTAGCCCAAGCCTGAGGAAGGTCCTTAAATCCCCCGCGAACTCCTCCGGCCTCAGGATCCAATCCCCGAGGCAATCCAAGTGTATGTTCCCGGAGAGGTGGGAATCGGCGACCGATCTCGGGAGGGCGCTCAGCAGCGTATATTCCTCCATGACGCGATTCCCAGCCCTCTCCTTAACGGCCCCCACGCTTTGGGGGGAGCTCGGCCCGATCATCAGTCGGGTGACATCGAAGACGGGCATCCCAAGCCTAGTCAGCTTGTGCCTATACTCCTCCAGCCCCTTCTCTATGAGTATGGCGTTGATGAACTCCCTTATCAGGGGGGCCGTCAAATAGGTCGTTTTGGAGCTCAGGAGGCGCTCCTCGGCCTCCTCGGCGACATCCCGCGCCACCCTCAGCGGCATATTCGCCTCCTCGACTAGGGCCCTGACGATCTTATCCCTCTCGAACTCCTCGATGGCCAGATCCGAGGTCCTGACGAAGAGCCTCCCGCTCTTGGCCAGTAGATATCCGCCTATATCCCTCGCGAACTCAACTACCATCCTCCCGAGCTCAGTGATCTCATACTTCTTCGACTCCTTATCCAACCTGAGCAATCCGGCGTTCGTCAAGCTCTTTAAATGGTAGACGAACTTCCCCGCATCCCTCATGGGGTTGAACTTGAGCGAGAACATTATCTCCGAGTAGGGCATTGGGCCCTTGCTGGATAACAATTTGAGTATTTGGAGCCTTACAGGGGATGCCGCCGCCTCGAGCACTTGGGAATCCTGCCCCATCGCCAAGAGGGCCACCGGGATGAACTCCAATCGAATTTTTTAGAGTGGAGGATGTTTATAAAGGGCTATCCCCAACTATTTTTAGCTCCCAAAAGCGGAGCCAAGGTCGGGGCCGGTTCAGTGGGGCG
>JAWCOP010000115.1:0-3573 GCA_038847005.1 Bathyarchaeia archaeon
GAGGATAATCTTGGAGGCGAGCCTCTCTGCCAATGAGAGGAAGTTCTTGGGGGCCTTCCTCTTGGCCATCGTAGCCCTTTCGGCCTCAACGGCCTTCCTGATAGCTGGGAATCGGAACCTTTCCTCAAAACTGGAATCGATCAGAGCCAAATATCTGATCCTCAACGGGACCCATGCCGATCTTATCAAAAGATATGGGGATTTGCTCCGATCCAGCGAACTGCTCTACGATAGGTTGAACAAAACGGTGCTATTGGAGAGGAAGTATTGGGCCGTGATCGGGGAGAACATTACGTTGTTCCCAAAGGATACCATAGCGATCAGCATACGCCTCGATGAGGCCGACGGCGGCTATATGGGGATCCACGGAATCGATAGGCTCGAGATCTCTTGGATCGGCATCCATAGCCCGGACCTCGGGCCGAAGGAGAGGAGGGTCGCGACGGTGACCCAATACATCGGGGATGGCTTGGGGGAGAGGTATCTGGGCGTGAAGGCATTGGCCCTCCTCCCCCCTCAGAGCCCGATAGCCATTCGCGAGCCCATCTCCCCGAGCGAGGCGATCGTGAGGGAATCGACATCGAGTGCCACCTTCTTTTTCGAGAACTACAACTACCTCGGCTACGTCCGCCCCGGGAATTGGATGACGCTAAAGTTCTTCTACAACGCCGACGTCCGCCTCACAATTCGGGAGCTGGAGCTCTACGTCGTCGGGTTCGTCAGGATGAAGCTCGGGGAGGCGGAGGGCTTCGATAGCGCTTGGATAGGGAACAAGGTCGAGGTTGAAGTTAGGCGCTGGGGGAGCATGGCCTAGTAGCCCATCGCCCCAGCCGCCTATGGAGTTCCAAGGCCAATATCAGGATTGCGCCCAAGAGGGATGCCACGACGAAGGCCGTTGAGAAGCGCGGCCCCGCGAATGGCCCGGCCAAGAGGGGCCCGAGTACGAAGCCGATCCCGAGCGATCCCTCGAAGATCCCGGCCATGCGCCCCAAACGGCCTTCCTCGGCCCTCAGCATGCGCTCTATTGAGTAGGAGTATATCAGGCTGGCTGCCGCGGAGGTCAATACCACGCCCGAGTATATCGCGGCCCTATCGTCGATA
The DNA here is from genome assembly GCA_038847005.1 of Bathyarchaeia archaeon. GTDB lineage: Archaea > Thermoproteota > Bathyarchaeia > 40CM-2-53-6 > CALIRQ01 > CALIRQ01. The sequence continues at coordinate 1,102 of JAWCOP010000115.1, forward strand.
TGGATCAACACAAGGCCCAGCGAAACCAGCCCGATCCTAGGCTCCAAGCCTATCCTCATCGATGGAGCCATATGAAAGAATGCGAGCCGGGTGATGCCGAAGAGCAGTAACAACGAGCCCACCTCGAGAGCGCTGAATCCGGCCCTAACGCCGAAGGCCGGGAAGAAGGCGAAGAAGATCGATAGGATTGCGCCCAAGATCGCGTTGGTTAAAACTAGCGATATGGGCGGTCCCCCTTTGGCCGATCCCCCCAGCTCTCGAACCCCCAGAGCTGGCTTGGCCGGCGCGAGCCGAGAGATCAATATCAAGTTCACAATGGCCATAAGGAGGGCCAAGAGGAACGGGGATCTCCCTCCAAACGCGGTTATCAGGGCCCCACCTAGGAACGGCCCCACGATCTGCCCCAACCCCCATGAGAGGTTAAATCCCCTAAGGGATTTCGAGATGTCGATGTCCCGCGCCTCAGCGAATAGGGGCTCGATGGTCGGCCAGAAGATGGCCATGGCCAAGCCCTCGAAGAATCTCAATGCTATCAGCTCGATTGGGCTCTTGGAAAGGCAGAATAGGATCGCCACGATGGCGTAAATCGACATTGAGGAGGCCAGCAAAGACCTCCTCTCCGCCCTATCCGAGAGGTGTCCCATGGCGAATGGGAGGATCCCATATACGATCCCCCTGGACGTCGCCAACAAGCCGATCTCGAAGGGCGAGGCCGATAGCGATAGGGCGAGGAGGGGAGCCGTCATAGCAATCATATCCATCGTCAATTGCGCCGAGAAGCTAAGGAAGAATAGCGGAAGGCGCCCCGATCCCTCATACCCCATCTAGCCAAGCCCCGCAATCCTTGTGCCGACGGCGCGTCTCCAATATAAAGGGTTCCCCAAGCGATGAGGGTGCTCCAATTCCAAATGGTCCCTGCTGTTATGTGCAAACCTTTATATCCGATTCTCATAGATTTGCGCCAAGAAGTTATGCTAAGAAGATGAGGTGGAAAACCTTTGGAGATAACCAAAACCCAATTGGCGGGGTTCCTCCTGCTCTCGATCCTGGCGGGGGTCGTGATCGGCGCATCGCTGGCCAAGCCCTCGGTAAGGCAGTTGGCATCTACGGTCGACTCAACAGGCTTGGCCGAGCGTTTGATAAGGGTTTCCGGCGAGGGGAGGGCGTCCTCCAAGCCAAACTTGGCCTACGCGTACTTAGCCGTTGAAACGATATCCAAAAAGGCCGAGGGTGCTCAAGCGGATAACGCCGACAGAATGGCCCGAGTGATCTCGGCGTTGAGGGGCGCGGGACTCTCGGAATCGGATATCGAAACGGTCCGATACTCCCTCGCCCCGAACTACGATTATCAATCGAAGCCCCCAGCCATAGTGGGATACACTTGCCGAAATGAGATAAGGATAACCGTCAAGGAAGTTGAGAGATGCGGCTACATGATTGATCTAGCGGTGAGCTCGGGGGCGAATCAGATCGTATCAATAGAGTTCGCCCTATCCCCCGAGCTTGGGAGGAAGCTCGGCGAGAAGGCTCTGGAGATGGCTGTCGAGGATGCGAGGGCTAGGGCGGAGGTTATTGCGAAGGCGCTCGGGGTTCGGTTGAGGGGCCCCGTGGGGATAGAGCAAGCGGCGATACAGGTTCCGGCGCCTAGATACGCCATTAGGGCCGAGGCCACAACCCCGATAATCCCCGGCGAGCTCCAAGTCACGGCCGCCGTTTCGGCGGCGTTCGCTTTCGAATGACTTCCTTGGCCGATGGTCCTTTAAATCTCCCCTTCCCGTTATTCCTCCGCGCCTGCAGCCCCTTCATCTAACCAGCTCGAGCCACTTCTTATATCTCGGATCCTTGCCCCTGACGACTTGGAAGAATTTCTCTTGCAATCGCTTGGTGATGGGCCCTATGGAGCCGGAGCCTATCGCGCGTCCATCGACCTCCCTTATCGGCGTCACCTCCGCGGCCGTCCCGGTCAGGAACGCCTCATCGGCCGTGAAGAGCTCCTCCCGGAGTATCTCCCTCTCGAGTAGGGGTATGGAGAGGTCCTTGGCCAGCTCCTTTATCGAATCCCTGGTATAGCCATAGAGGGCCCCGGAGCTCGTGGGCGGGGTGAGCAGCGCACCATCCTTCACAATGAATATGTTCTCCCCGGATCCCTCGGCTATGTACCCGTTCGAGTTGAGCAGGATCGCCTCATCGTATCCGCATTCGATCGCCTCCAGCTTCGCTAGGACTGAGTTCAAGTAGTTCGCGGTGGCCTTGGCGAGCGGCGGGAGCATTCGGGTATCGATCCTGATCCAAGAGGATATCTTGCACCTGACCCCTTTCCTCAGGCCCTCCTCCCCGAGATAGGTCCCCCAGGGCCAGACCGCTATCGCGACATTGATCGGATTCCCCTTCGGGTTCAGGCCCATCTCCCCATATCCATAATAGGCGATGGGCCTGATATAGCACTCCCTCATCCTATTGATCTTTATAGTT
>JAWCOP010000116.1:0-1724 GCA_038847005.1 Bathyarchaeia archaeon
GCCGGCCGCGCCCGAGCCCAAGACGACCTCCCTGATGGGATATTGCGACCTATGCGGGGCTTGGTCCGATGGCCTGAGGCCGAAGGACGGCCAGTACATATGCGAGGATTGCCTCAGCGATTTGGAGGGGGAATCCACTTAAACCATCGGAGAGGTCAATGAGGGCGGACCTCAACATAGTAGGGGGCAAGGTATACCTAGATGGTTCTTTGGTGGATTGCGGGCTCTCGATAGAGAACGGCAGGATAAGGAGGGTGGGGAGGGAAACGAGCTTGCCCCCCTCGGAGGAGGAGGTGAGCGCGAAGGGCCTCATAATCCTCCCCGGGCTCATCGATGCCCACGTCCACATGAGGGATATGGGGCTTTCCCATAAGGAGGATTTCAGCTCCGGGACGGCATCGGCCGTATGCGGCGGCTTCACGACGATCCTAGATATGCCCAATACCGTACCCCCGACGGATTCCCCGAGGCGCTTATTGGAGAAGATGGAGGTGGCTAAGGGGAAGATCCTATCCAACGTCGGCCTACACGGAATGATGACGAGCGATTTGAACGATCTGGATGGGATGGCTGAGCTCGGGATCTTCTCCTTGAAGATCTTCATGCATCATTGCGATTGGCCAAGGGAAACTTTTGAAAGGGTTCTCGCCGCGTGCAGGGATCGCTCCCTGCCGGTGACGTTCCATGCGGAAAGGGCCCATTCGAGGGGGGAAGGGGAGCCGCGGAGGGATGGATGCGGCATAGGGGACTTCCTGAGGGCCCACGGCCCCGAGCTCGAAGTTTCGGCGATCGAGGAGGTGATCGATTTGATACGCCGCACGGGCGCCAAGGGCCACATATGCCATATATCCCTCCCCGAATCGGTCGAGAAGTTGAGGGCCTCGAGACTCGGCGGGGCGATTACCTGCGAGGTGACCCCCCATCATTTACTGTTGTCCTACGATGACTACGCGAAGTTTGGAAATCTCGCGATAACGCTTCCCCCTTTGAGGTCGGCGGAGGATTCGAGGGGCTTGATGGGCCATTTTCTAAAATGCGGGATAGATATCGTAGCCAGCGACCACGCACCCCATTTAAGGGATGAGAAGCTTAGGGAGTCCGTATGGGAGGTCCCCCCCGGGATACCGGGCTTGGAGACTACCTTCCCGCTTTTGTTCACCTTGGTCGCGAAAGGCGATCTCCCGCTCCGGAAAATGATTGAGGCTTTATCGGCGAAGCCCGCCGAGCTCTTTGGGATCGAGGGAAGGGGGGAGATAAGGGAGGGGTTCATGGCCGATTTGATCATGGTGGATCCTAGGGCGGAATATGCGCTGGACTCGTCGGCGTTCAAGTCGAAGGCGAAGTACTCCCCATTCGATGGCCAGAGGGTGAAGGGGCGGGTCGTCAAGACGATCGTGAACGGAAAGGTCGGGATGGATGGGGGGGAAATCGTGGGCAAGCCGGGCGTTGGAGCCCTTCTGAGGCCTTCGCGATGAAGTTCATTACAGATGGGATGCTCGGCAGGCTCTCCAGATGGCTAAGGATAATTGGGTACGATGTGGAATACGTCAGGAACGCCGCCGATGAGGAGCTTTTGAAAAGGGCGGAGGAAGAGGGGCGCACGGTGCTGACGAGGGATCGAAGCCTATACGCGATGGCCAAGAGGAGGGGGGTGGGGGCGATATTATTGGAGGAGAAGGACTTGTTTGGGCAATTGGCGAGGCTCATAAGGCTTGGCGCGATAG
>JAWCOP010000116.1:1734-3562 GCA_038847005.1 Bathyarchaeia archaeon
GCGGATCCCCTTTAAGGGAGGTTGGGAGGGATGAGGTCGCGGAGAGGGTGCCGGCCAAGAGCCTCGAGCTCTATGAGGAGTTCTGGGAATGCGAGAACGAGATGTGCGGCAAGGTCTATTGGATGGGGAGCCATTGGAGGAGGATAGGGGAAAGGTTAAAGGCGCTCGAGGATTTCAAATGCCGCTTGGCTGGCGGGGTGCCAAGGGGTGCCGAATGAATTTTCCCTCGAGGATGGGAGGTTCTTGGTGAAGCTGGCGCGGAGGGCCATAGGGGAGTTATTGAGGACCTCCAAGAGGATATCCCCCCCGGGGGGCCTCGATGAAAAATTCCTGAGGAAGAGGGGCGTCTTCACGACCCTAACGGATCACGAGAGCGGGGAGCTGAGGGGGTGCATAGGCTTCCCGTTCCCAACGAATCCGTTGATCGAGGCCGTCATAGATTCGGCCATAGAGGCCGCCACGGGCGATCCCAGGTTCCCGCCGGTGACCTTGGAGGAGCTCGAGGGGAGGATAGTCTTGGAGCTGAGCATATTGACCGATCCGGAGCCCATCCGGTTTGGGGATCCGAGGGAATGCCCCTCGATGATCGAGATAGGGAGGGATGGGCTCATCGTCGAGAGGGGATGGGCCAAGGGCCTCCTGTTGCCTCAGGTCGCCGTGGAATGGGGATGGGACCCGGAGGAGTTCCTGAGCAATTGTTGCATAAAGGCCGGGCTCCCGCCGGATGCTTGGCTGATGAAGGGGACGAAGATCTACAAATTCGGGGCCACCATATTTTCCGAGAGGTCCCCGAATGGGGAAGTCTTCGAGAAGAGGTTGAAGAGCGAGTAGATGAAGGTATACGTTTCGGCCTGCGGCATAGGGAACGGGCACATCGCCAGGTGCGATCCCCTGATCTCGCATCTTATGCGCAACGGGATCGATGTCCTAGTGTCCACATACTCCGACGGGTATGCATATGCCCTGAGGAGGGGATTCAAGACCGTGAGGGCGCTGCCGATAAATTATAGGACCAAGCCGGATGGGTCCGTGGACTTCAAGAGGACCGCGACCTCCAGCGGCTTCTCCTTGGGGGTCCACAGGTTCCTGAAGCAATTGGTTCGGGAGATGGAGTATATGAAATGGTATAAGCCCGATGTCGTCCTATCCGATTCCAGGGCCTCCTCGCTCATAGCGGCCAAGTTGCTCGGAATACCATGCGCATTGATCCTGAACCAATTCAGGGTCAGGATAGTCAGGGCCCCCTCGAACGGGCCCTTGGGGCTCTCGGATAGGATCTTCTTCCTGATAGCCAACCTCGCTTGGATCTACCTCGGGGTCCTCCTATCCTGCATATGGGAGCTCGCCGACAGGATCTTCATCCCGGACTTCCCGCCCCCCCTCACCATATCCGAGGGGAATTTGAGGTTGCCCAGAAGGGCCTTGGAGAAGGTCGAGTTCGTGGGCCCGATGGTTGGGCGCGAAGAGAGGGGCGAGAGGGACAGGGTCCTCCGGGGGCTGGGCCTTGGGGGGGATAAGCCCTTGATCTACTTGGCGGTCAGCGGGCCGAGGAAGGAGAGGCAATTCCTCATAGAGAAGTTGGAGGATATAATAAGATCGGATTTGATGAGGAGCTCGGGATATCAGTTCGTTATGTCCTGCGGGGATCCCTTGGGGAAGGGTTCCAAGAGGCTTGGGAACGCAGTGATATTCGATTGGGTCGAAGATCAAGATGCCCTTATGAGGGCCTCCAAGGTCGTCCTATGCCGAGCCGGGCATGGGACCATAATGAAGTGCATATCCTTCGGGAAGCCCATGATACTCGTCCCGACTCCCGATCATACCGAGC
>JAWCOP010000117.1:0-3556 GCA_038847005.1 Bathyarchaeia archaeon
CGGGCTAATGGGCCCCCTCCCCCTTCACGAATAGGAGCGGGAAGACTATATCGCTCGTACAGCAGGGGAGCCAGACCGCGAGGAATAGGAAGGCCGAGAGGGCCGGCAATAGCGCGATCCAATCCGCGCTCCCATCCAGCGCCATGGCCATATGAGACAGCGATGCCAACGTGCTGACCAATACGTGCCCGGAATGGGGGATTCTCGTTTCCCGCCTCCAATAGCCCAAAATTATGCCGATGGCCGCGATGGGGTTCACGAGCCACCACCTCTCCATGAAGCCTATATGCGCTTCGGGGCTGGGGAGGCGCAGCAAGGTTTCGCCGATATAGGGGATCAGGGAATCGCTTATCGTGGCTAGGCCGACCGTCCCAAAATAACCGATCGATACGATCCATATCCATTTGATCCTTCGAGCCCCATCCTCCGAGTGTTTGACATACATGGCCGTAGTCGCGATCGCGCTCAAAAGGATATGGAGCGGATGGAATATGTAAAAGACGTTCTCGAGGACCCCGTCCGGGACCCCCGAGTGGGCGATAGCGAAGAGCAGCGCCCCCCCAATGGCCGTCCCTAGGGCCGTGAAGGGCATATGCAGAGCGAGCTCGATCGCGATATGCCTTAAGCGACCCATTGGCCGATCCATTAGGCAATTTCCGGCCTTATTATTAAGTTTTGACCAAATTATTAATAATTTTTATCCTGCTAGTTTATATTCCAATATTAAGTAAGCCTTGGATGGGCCATGGCCATAATAAGCGTATCCCTGAGCCCGAGGATGCTGGAGGAGCTGGATAGGATCCGCGCCGAAATGGGGTTCTCGGGGCGCTCGGAGGCCATCAGGGCCGCGCTGAGGATGCTCATAGGGGACGCCAAGGAGAAGGGGGCCATTAGGGGCCGGGTCAAGGGCATATTGTTGCTGATACATGAGCATGAGGCCGAGGGGTTCGTCTGCGATGTGAAGCACAGCTTCTTGGACATAATCCACACCCAGCTGCACAATCGCTTCGAGGAGGGCAAATGCCTCGAGCTGTTCGTCTTAGATGGGGAGGCTGATAGGGTGAGGGATTTCGTGGGGATATTCCAAAGGAACGAGGGCATCGATCATATGAAGCTGATCGTAATCTGACCGATGCCTCCCGGAGGCCGTCCCTTGGCCATCGGAGGGGTGGGGCTGCGTCCCCCACGCTTCCCACGTAAAAATTATCAGTGAGGAGCGGCATCGGGCCCAAGGTCCGAAATGCCCCCGATCATATCGGCCATCGGCCTTACGAAGATCTACAACGGGGTCTTGGCGGTCGATGGCATAGACTTCGAGATAAATAGGGGGGAATGCTTCGGCTTCCTCGGCCCCAACGGCGCCGGCAAGACGACGACGATGAAGATGATTCAATGCGCGATCCCGAAGACATCCGGCCGCCTCTTCGTGAACGGCATGGATGTCGAGGAGCGGCCCAGGGAGATAAAGAGGATCTTGGGGGTCGTGCCGCAGGAGAACAACTTGGATCCGGATTTCACGGTCCTGAAGAACCTGACGGTCTATGCTAGGTATTATGACATACCGAGGGCGGAGGCCGAGAGGAGGGCCTTGGAGCTGTTGGGGTTCGTGCAACTATATGAGAAAAGGGATTCCGCCGTGGATAAGCTCTCGGGCGGGATGAAGAGGAGGCTCATGCTCGCGAGGGCGTTGATCAACGACCCCGAGATATTGATAATGGATGAGCCCACAACGGGCTTGGATCCTCAGGCCAGGCACGCGATTTGGGAAAGGATCAGGGCCCTGAAGAGGGAGGGCGCCACCGTTGTATTGACCACGCATTACATGGAGGAGGCGAGCCAGCTCTGCGATAGGCTGGTGATAATGGACCTCGGGAAGATAATCGCCGAGGGAAGCCCGGGGGAGCTCATCGAGAGGCACGTGGGTCCTGAGGTCGTGGAGGTCGATAGCAGGCCCGAGGTATTGGGCTACGTTTCGAGGGAGGGGGAGGGATATGAGGAGTTCGGCGGCAGGGTGCATATCTTCGCGAGGGATCCGAAGGTATTGGCCTCCAAGCTCATGGGGATTTGCGATTTGGAGAACATCGCCATAAGGCGGGCCACCTTGGAGGATGTGTTCCTAAAGCTGACGGGCAAGGCGTTGAGGGATTGAGGCTCCGGGATTACTTTAGGGTTCCGGACGTTTCGTATAGGGTCTGGAAGGTTTGGATGAGGGATAGGGATGTATTCATGAAAACGGTAAAGGTGAACTTCCTGTTGCCTTTCTTGGAGCCGATCCTATACCTCTTGGGCATGGGGTTCGGCTTGGGGCTTTACGTCAAGGAGGTCGATGGCATGCCCTACGCCGCCTTCATAGCCCCCGCTTTGGTGAGCATCTCCATGATGAACGCGTCGTTCTTCGAATGCACCTATGCCTCCTTCGTTCGGATGTATTATCAAAAGACCTTCGATGCCATAATAAGTACGCCGCTGAACCTCGATGAGGTAATCTTGGGGGAGATACTTTGGGGCTCCACCAAGAGCCTCATAAACGCCTCCCTGATGCTCCCGGCCCTTTTCGCGCTTCAATTGATCAAGCTACCGGATTCCTTGTTATTGATCCCGTTCTCTCTGCTGGTCGGGTTGGTCTTTTCGGCGATAGCGATGTGCTTCACGGCGATCTCCCCCACTATAGACTCATTCAATTACCCCACGTTCCTCTTCATAACCCCCATGTTCCTCTTCAGCGGGACCTTCTTCCCGCTATCGGCCCTGCCCGATCCGATACGGCTGGCATCGCAGATATTCTTCCCGCTGACGCACGCGGTCCTAATATCTAGAGGGCTTACGGCCGGCAGGCTCGATGCGCAATCCCTCATAAGCTTGGCTTGGTTAATTTCGGCCGGGGCGGTTCTGACGATCCTATCTATTAACTTGATGAGGAGGAGGCTATTGGCCTGATCGGCAGGTTCGCGCTGGGCCCTTGAATGTGGCCGAAGGAAAAATATTTTATGGATAAGCCCCTACTTCCCACACAATCCTATGACCTCTGGTGGATCGGTTTGCGCAATTACATAAGGATCAACCAACCCTGCATCGGGAAGGAGGAGCTGAGGGCGGTCGAGGAGGTGCTATCGAGCGGGGTCTTGACCGATAAGAACGGCATGGGCCCGAGGGTGATGGAGTTCGAAAGGGCCTTCTCGAAGTTCATAGGCGTGAAGCACGCCATAGCCGTTTCGAGCGGCACCGCCGCACTCCACGCCGCCCTCTTGGCGGTTGGGGTCAAGGCGGGAGATGAAGTCATCGTGCCGTCCTTCACGTTCTCGGCCACCGCCGAGGCCGCCGTCCTATGCGGGGCGAAGCCCGTCTTCGCCGACATAGATCCCAACTCCCTCACCATAAATGCCGACACGGTGAGCAGGGTCCTGAGCAACAGGACCAAGGCCATAATGCCGGTCCACCTCTATGGGCAGCCCGTCGATATGGCCCCGATCCTCGAGATCGCGAGGGAAAGGGGCATAGCTGTCATAGAGGACGCGGCCCAAGCGCACGGCGCCAGCTTGGGCGGGAAGATGGTCGG
>JAWCOP010000118.1:0-3538 GCA_038847005.1 Bathyarchaeia archaeon
CGCATAGCCGATGAACTAGGCTATCCAGTAGTCATCCGCCCATCCTTCACCTTGGGCGGGACCGGGGGCGGGATAGCCTTCAACAGGAACGAGCTCAAGGAGATAGCCGAGCGCGGCCTATCCCTGAGCAGGGTCCACCAAGTCCTAATCGAGGAGAGCGTCATCGGCTGGAAGGAGTACTAGCTCGAGGTCATGAGGTATTTGGCGGATAACGTCGTCATAATATGTTCCATAGAGAATTTCGATCCGATGGGCGTTCATACGGGCGATAGCATAACGGTGGCTCCGGCCCAGACGCTGACCGATGTGGAGTATCAAAGGCTCAGGGATTACGCGATAAGGATCATAAGGGAGATAGGCGTTGAAACCGGCGGGTCGAACATACAATTCGCGATCCATCCGGAAACCGGGAGGACGGTGGCCATAGAGATCAACCCGAGGGTATCCCGGTCCTCGGCCTTGGCCTCGAAGGCGACGGGCTTCCCGATAGCGAAGATAGCCGCGAAGCTCGCCGTCGGATATACGCTGGACGAGATCCCGAACGATATCACTAAGGAGACGCTGGCATCGTTCGAGCCAACGATAGATTACGTCGTCGTCAAGATCCCGAGGTTCGCGTTCGATAAGTTCAAGACCGCCGACGCCACCCTTACGACCCAGATGAAATCCGTCGGGGAGGTCATGGCGATAGGGAGGAGCTTCGAGGAGGCCCTCCAGAAGGCATTGCGGTCCTTGGAGATAGGGAGGCATGGGCTGGGGTGCGATGGGAAGGACAGGGGGCCCGCCTTGGACGAGATAGTAAGGAAGCTCAAGTTCCCCAACCACGAGAGGGTCTTCTACATAAGGTACGCCTTCCAAGCCGGGATGGGGGTCGACGAGGTGTATGAGCTGACGAAGATAGATCCTTGGTTCTTGGAGAAGATAAGGAAGCTCGTGGAGTTCGAGAAGAGGCTCCGGCGCTATACGTTGGATACGATACCGGCCCAAACCCTCAGGGAGGCGAAGAGGCTCGGGTTCTCCGATGTCCAGCTCGCCCATCTATTGGGCGCATCGGAATCCGAAGTGAGGCGCAAGAGGGGCTTCGGGCCCGTTTATAAGATGGTCGATACCTGCGCCGCCGAATTTGAGGCGAGGACCCCCTATTTCTATTCCACCTATGAGGAGGAGAACGAGGCAATCCCCGCGAGGCGCAAGAAGGCCGTTATCTTGGGCTCGGGGCCCAATAGGATAGGCCAAGGCATAGAGTTCGATTATTGTTGCGTCCATGGCGTCCTCTCGCTCAGGGAGGAGGGATATCAATCCATAATGGTGAACAACAACCCAGAAACCGTATCAACCGATTACGATACCTCCGACAGGCTATATTTCGAGCCGATAACCTTCGAGGACGTGATTCATATAGTCGAGAACGAAAACCCGGATGGCGTCATAGTGACCTTGGGCGGGCAGACGCCGCTCAACATCTCCAAACGGTTGGAGGGGAGCGGCGTCAGGCTCTTGGGGACTGCCTCGGAGGCGATAGATATCGCGGAGGATAGGGAGAGGTTCGCGCGGCTCATGGAGGAGCTGGGGATACCGCAACCCGAGAACGGGATAGCCCATAGCTTGGATGAGGCCAAAGATGTCGCGAGGAGGCTTGGCTACCCGGTCCTAGTTAGGCCATCGTACGTATTGGGGGGGAGGGGCATGGAGATAGTCTATGACGAAGGAGAGCTCATCGAGTTCGTGAGGGAGGCCGAGGAGGTTTCCCCGGAGAAGCCCATATTGATAGATAAGTTCTTGGAGGATGCCGTGGAGGTGGAGGTCGATGCCCTCTGCGACGGGGAGGAGGTCCTGATAGGGGGCATCATGGAGCACATAGAGGAGGCGGGGATCCACTCCGGGGATTCGGCATGCGTCCTGCCGCCGGTGAGCTTGGATTCTAAGACCCTGGAAACGATCAAGGAATATACCAGGAGGGTCGCGCTGGCGATAGGCATCGTCGGACTGGTTAACATACAATACGCGGTGAAGGGAGGGCTCGTATATATCCTAGAGGCCAACCCCAGGGCCTCGAGGACCGTCCCCTTCGTGAGCAAGGCCACGGGAATACCCCTCGCGAAGATAGCGGTCAAGTTGATGCTTGGGAAGAAGCTCAGGGAGCTCGGCATAAAGGAGAGGCTCGATCCCGGCTATAGGGCGGTTAAGGAGGCGGTCTTCCCCTTCGCGAAGCTCCCGGGGGTCGATCCGGCCCTGGGCCCGGAGATGAGATCCACCGGGGAGGTCATGGGCATAAGCGAGCGATTCGGGATGGCTTATTATAAGGCCGAGCTCTCCGCCGGGATGGCCTTGCCGACCAATGGGACGGTTTTCCTAAGCATTAAGGATAAGGATAAGCCTAAGATAGTCGGGGTGGCGAGGAAGTTCAAGGAGCTCGGATTCAGGATATTGGCCACCAAGGGAACGGCCGGCTATCTAAGGGCCCATGGGATCGATGCCGAAACGATCCTGAAGGTGGGCGAGGGGAGGCCGAACGTAGTGGACGCTATAATAAATGGCCAAGTGGATCTGATAATAAATACCCCCATGGGCAAGGGCCCGAAGTCCGACGGTTATCAGGTGAGGAGGGCCGCCGTCGATTATAACATCCCGTATATAACCACGATCGCCGGCGCATTGGCGGCAATAGAGGGGATAGAGGCCATCAAAAGGGGCGAGATGGACGTCAGGCCCTTGCAGGAATACCATAGGATTGCCGAACTGAGGGCGGAGTTTGGGCCACCAAAGAGGCCCATAGCCCAGGAGTGGGCCCGATCCCTATGAGGGGCGCCATCCATGGAGCTCTCAAGGCTCAAGGGCGCCTCCTATACCTAACGGCATCCCTCAGCCTCTTCAGGGCCTCGGGGGAAACCCAAAGCCCATAGGTCCCGCGAACGGGCGTGGCCCCGAGGATCGGGTACTTCCCCTTGCGCGGGTAGGGGAGCCGGCGCCCGCCGGCCCCCGCGGCCCGCCTCCTCCTCGTGAAGAGGGCTATTGGAAGTATTACGGAGAGGGCGATCACCATGATCAATATGGGCAATATGAGGCCCGAGTCCTTGGGCGGCAGGACCTTCACGGTCATGGGGGCATCGTGCGCGGAGGAGGGACCGGATCCGGATATAGTTATGGCATAAAGGCCCGCCTCCGCCGTGAGGCCCGCCTTGATCAAGAGGGATGACGTGGCCACGCCTCCCCCCGGGTTAACGATGGGCGGATCGAATGAGGCCTCCAAGCCGCTCGGCAATCCCACCGCGATTAAGCTTACATTAGATGCGAATCCCCATTTGGATCCAACCGTGACGGTCGCGGTTCTCGATTCGCCCCTTTTCAGCTCGATGTAGTTCGGGCTTACGGATATCGTGAAATCCGGTATCAAGGCCACGATTTTGAGCTCGATCGAGCAAGTGTGGGCGATCTCTCCGCTGGTGCCGACGACCTCCAAATCGAACGTCCCGATCGGGGATGCCTCGGTCGTCGATATGGTCAGCAGCGATTGCGCCGATCCGCCGGGGGGCGGCGC
>JAWCOP010000119.1:0-3531 GCA_038847005.1 Bathyarchaeia archaeon
CTCCCTCCTTAGCTCGCTCGCCCTGGCCCTAACGGCGTCGGTCCCCGTCGTCTTCCAGCTGGAGGATAGGATCGAGCTCAGATCCTCATCCGACAAGCGGCTGGGGTGGGTGGAGTAAAGGAGGAGGGCTATCGCCTCCTTGGCCGTGAGGTTCTCGACCGGCACCGTGAGCCTCGGCCTCCCGTCTTGGCCGAGCTCCACTATGCCGTTGAGCTCCAATGGGAGGGCCGCTTGGGGCCCCTCGGGCTTGGGCCCCGGGATCTGGGCCACCATCCTCTCCAGCAAATCCTCGAACTTCCCCCTAACGTATTCGAAATCGCCCTCGAGCTCCACCTCGAGGTCGCCCCTCCTTATCCTGAACCTCAAACCGCCTCCATCGCCCATCCGGATCGCCTTGGGCGGAACGCCCCGCGGGCCCGCGCTCCCCTGGGCCCGATAGGGGGCCCGATGCCATCGATAAAACCCTTTCCAAATGGGAGCCCCAGCCCCCGGACTTCAATCCTTTTATACGCCGGGGCGCTTTAATTGGGGTTGATGAGCGATGAGCTTGATGAGCTCTTTGGCGGCCGTATTGATCGGCTCGATCGCGAGCATAATAGTTGTATCCCCCGCCCTCTGGATCGCCGGGCGGGCATTGGTCGGGAAGGAGAAGGCGAAGTTCACCGACGCCATTTTCATAGTCCTCATCGGGACCCTGATCAACGCCGTTCTATCGATGTTCCTCGGCGGCCTCCCGGGCCTGATCAGGTTCGTCATAATCGTCTTCGTCTGGTTGGCGTTGATAAGGCACTTCTTCGATACCGGTTGGCTCAGGGCGCTGCTCATATCGATCGTGGCGGTCGTTATACTGATCGTAATCCTCCTGATTCTCTCCGCCATAGGGTTGACCATAGGCGCGGCGATCCTGCCGAAGCTCCTTTAGGGGCCGCCCCGGCTCAAAGCCCCAGGGACGGGGCGATGGGCTTTAGGGAATCGAGGGCGATCCTCAGGAACTCGTCCCTCGATAGCCCGAGCCTCTCGCAGAACAATATCCTCCCCCTATCGGCCCCCCTGGCGAAGTCCTTATCCTTGAACTTCCTTATCAGGCCCTCGGGGGTGACCTCCTCGAGCCTCTTCGAGGGCATCACCAAGGCGCAGGCTATTATCAAGCCCGATGCGGCATCGCTGGCGACGAGGGCGTTCTCCATCGGGGTCCTCGGCTCCCCGATCTTGGAGTTATGGGCCCTTATGGCATCGAGGACCTCCCTCGGGACGGAATCCCCCAGTATGGACGCGGCCTCCAGCCCATGGCGCTCAAAATCATCCGCGGTCCTATCGAAGTCCACGTCGTGGAGCAGCCCGGTCAGGCCCCAGAGCTCCTCATCGCCGCCCAGCCTCTTGGCCAAGCCCCTCATTATGGCCTCGACGGCCAACATGTGGAGGAATATATTCCTCCTCCTAACGTTCCCCTCCAAGATCCGCATGGCTTCCTCCCGGGTCAACAAGGCGAAGCGCCATATAGGGCCGTTCCGCGGCGAATAAAAACGATTCCGGAAATCTCCCTCCTCGGCGGCCCTCAGGCGGATCCCCAAAGCCCCTTGGCCTTCTCCAGCGCGATCCTCAGGTAATCCCTATCCTTGGAGAATACCTCCAAGGTCATCGTCCCATCGTACCCGGATCGCTTTATTGCCGAGAATATCCCGGCGAAGTCAACGTTCCCGCAGAGCGGCGGCAAATGCTCATCCGAAAGGCCGAAGTTGTCGTGGACGTGCAAATGGCGGAGCCTCCCCCCGAAGCGCCTCAGGAACTCGATCGACCTGTTCCTCGGCGCCAATAGGTTGGCGTGGCCCAAATCCAAGGTTAGCCCCGCTCTGGGGAAGGCCCCGAGGACCTCCTCGAACTCCTCCGGCTCGGATAGCCATCCGTCCGAGGGGCACATGTTCTCGATGGTTATATCCACCCCCCTCTCCTCGGCCCTCTCGAGCGCCGCCCTGAGGAAATCGATCCCCAATCGGCGGCCATAATCGCCCATATGCCTCGCCATCCGGGAGATGTAGCTCGGGTGGAGGTTGGCGATCCTTATTCCCAGCTCGGGCAGCGCATCGATGGCCTTGAAGACCTCCATCCTCGACGCGAGCCTTATGGAATCGTAGAGGTCCGCGGTCCTGACGAAACAGGGCAGATGCGCGATCGCATCCATCCCATGGGCCGAGAGCGCATCCGATATCGGTTCGCGATTCTCCAATAGCTTCTCGGGGGTCGCCTCCGGGGGGTCTATCGTGAGCTCTATGAAATCGAACCCCATCCCCCCGATGGCCTCGAGCTCGGCCAAGACGGGGCGCGCCGGGAAATTCATGGCGCCATAGCGCATGCCCCTAGGGGGTGCCGGGGCTCGAAATAAGGTTTTATGGCCCCGATGCCCCTTCGCCATCGGCGGGCGTTATGAAGGTAGATGTGGAATATTTGGAGTTCATGTGGCCGATGAGGCACTTCCTGATAACCTGCGGGGATTGGAGGGGGAGGTCGAACATAATAGCGATCAGCTTCTGCATGCCCGTATCGAGGGAGCCCCCGCTGGTGGCCTGCGCGATAGGGAGGGGGGCCTATTCGCGGGGATTGATATCGAGCTCGGGGGAGTTCGTGGTGAACGTGCCGACGAAGGATCTGAGGCCGAAGATATACTACTGCGGATCCCACTCGGGATCGAGGGTCGATAAATTCAGGGAAACCGGGTTGACGCCCGGGCCGGCGCGGAGGGTGAGGGCGCCGATCATAGAGGAATGCGTCGCCCATATGGAGTGCGAGGTCAGGCGGGAGATCGAAGTGGGTGACAAGGTTCTGTTCGTGGGGGAGGTTGTGGAGGCGTACGCGGATGAGGCGGTCGCGAGGGGGGAGAGGAGGGTGGAGTACGCGCAGGGCGATTTCCCGAGGAGGGTATACGGCATAAGGTTCGGGCCATCTTGGCCCCGGCCCGGCGGGGGATGAGCGTAGCCCCTTTTTATCCGAGGGGAGCGATCCATCCTATGGGGGAAGGGTATGGATCCGGCGCTGGATTGGGCATCGTGCTCCCGAAGGTTGAGGGAGGTGCTAGGGCTTAGGGGCAGCCCGGTGGCGATCGCCTATTCCAATACGCCGGCCCCGGGCGCGAGCGGCGGCATCTATCGCGCTTGCGGGGCGATCTTGGCCGCTAGGGATGGGGAGGCGATCAACTTGGCCGGCGATAATTGCGGATGCAAGGGGGGAATCTATCACTTGGGGTTGGGGCCCCCGCGCGAGGGGTTGGAGGCCTTCTTGGCATTTGAGGAAAAGCTGCTCTCCTCATTGGCCGTCGCTAGGCGAATGATCCAAGGGATGAGGAGGGAGGCGCCGCCGCCATTCGGGCTGGCCAAGTTCGTGGTTTTCTCCCCATTGGAAAGGATCGAATCGAAACCAGATCTGGTTCTGTTCCTATGCAACCCCGAGCAAGCCTGCCGGATCGTGGCCTTGGCCGGATTCGATGATGGCTCGTTGCCCAAGGCCAACCTCGGCGGCTCCCTGTGCTGGAGCGCTATC
>JAWCOP010000120.1:0-3488 GCA_038847005.1 Bathyarchaeia archaeon
TTCCCTAGCCGTTCTCTCCTCCCTTATCCTCTTGTCCAGCTGGGGGATCCTGTATCCCTTTCGAACCCTCACTTTGTATACGGCCTTCATGCCATACCACTCCCCCAAATATAGGTCGGCCTCAGCGCCCTTCTTGAGCAGGGTCATCCCTTTCGCCAAGGGATCTCCACCTCGTCCAACCTCCATTTCGGTAGAACCTTGCTGTCCCCCAAGCGCTCGGAAACCCCGCTTGAAAAGGCCAAAGCCCCGGCCCAAGCTATCTGGGCCCCGGAATCGCCGGAATATTTTGGATCCACGGCCTTGGACCTCCCCCCGCGGTCGGACATCATCTTGGCGAACATCTCCCTCAAGCGGCGGTTGGCCGAAACCCCGCCGGTTAGGAGGAGCTCCTCGCGCTCCAACTGAGCTATCGCCCTTTCCGATACCTCCACGATCATGGAGAAGGCCACCTCCTGAAGGGAGTGGCAGAGGTCCGGGAGCTTCGAATCCGGTATCCTTTTGATCGCCGCCGTGAGGAGCCCGGAGTAGGAAACGTCGTTGCCCTTCACGGTGTACGGGAGTTCGATAAGCCTCCTTCCCTTGGAGGCGATCTCCTCTATGTTCGGGCCCGCCGGGTGAGCTATCCCCGCCTCCCTCCCGAAGGCATCCAGCAGGTTCCCGAGGGTTATATCCTCCGTTTCGCCGAAGACCCTCCATCTCCCCTTTGAGAAGAACGCCACGGTCGTATGGCCGCCGGAAACCAAGACTACGAGGGGGTTTCTAAGGCCGGTGGTGAGCAATCCGATCTCTATGTGTGCGATCGCGTGATGGATGGGGACGAGGGGTTTGGAATACTTGGCCGATATCGCCCTCGCAACGGTTGCCCCAACCCTTAGGACTGGGCCGAGGCCCGGCCCCTTGGAATAGGCTATGGCGTCGACCTCCTCCGGGGATTTGCCAGCCCCCCTCAACGCTTCATAAACAACCTTTGGGGCGATCTTCGAATGGTGCTGAGCCGCCTCCCTTGGGTGTATGCCGCTTCCCATAGGGGGGCGGTAGACCTCCTTTATATCGGATAGGATTCCCCTCCTAGAGCTAGCCACGCTGGCCCCGAACGTATGCGCCGTAGACTCTATCCCTAGGCAAAGCACCTCTCCCGCTTCGCGATCCCTCCCGCGGGTCAACTCGAAAGCCCCTCCCATCCTCCCGCGGATAGTCAAATTTATCCGTGGCGAGTTTCCCTTAAGGAAGGGAGCGGGGCATTGGAAAGGGGCTTCGAATGGGGCCGATACAACCGGAATGCAATATAGGCACGCTCGGCCATGTGGATAACGGGAAGAGCACCCTAGTTCAGGCCATCACGGGCGTTTGGACCTCAAAACATTCCGAAGAGCTGAGGAGGGGGATCACTATAAGGATAGGATATGCAGATGCCTATTTTTACAAGTGTTCGAAATGCGATCCCCCGGTTTATACGAGCGAGCCAAAATGCCCCCAATGCGGAGGGGATGCCGAGTTCTTGAGGGGGGTTAGCTTCATCGATTGTCCGGGCCACCACAGCCTCATGGTCACGATGCTCTCCGGAGCCGCCCTAATGGACGGGGCGCTCTTCCTAGTGGCTAGCGATGCCAAGTTCCCGCAGGCCCAAGATAGGGAGCACCTCCTCGCCGCGGAGATAGCGGGCATAAACAAGATAATCATAGTCCAGAATAAGATAGACATAGTGAGCAAGGAGAGGGCTCTTGAGAACAGGGCCGAGATAGAGAGGTTCATAAAGGGCACTGTGGCGGATGGGGCGCCGATCATACCCGTCTCCGCTCAAAAGAAGATCAACATAGATGCCCTCATCGAGGCCATGGAGGAACGGATACCCACGCCTAAGAGGGACCTTTCGCTCGATCCGAAGATGTACGTGCTCAGATCCTTCGAGGTGAACAAACCGGGCACCGAGGCGGAGGATCTCGTCGGCGGCGTCCTAGGCGGATCAATAGTCCAAGGGACGTTGAGGGTGGGCGATGAGATAGAGATAATCCCGGGGATAAGGGTTGAGGAAGGGGGGAGGCCCAAATATGAGCCCTTGACGACCACCGTGGAGAGCATCCACATAGGCCGAGGGAGCGTTGAGGAGGCTGGGCCCGGGGGCTTGGTGGCCTTGGGTACGAAGCTCGACCCTTCCCTGACCAAATCCGATGGATTGGTCGGGAGCTTGGTTGGGAGGGTTGGCAGGATGCCGCCCATGTTGGAATCCCTGAGGCTCGAGGTTAAGCTCTTCGAGAAGGTCGTGGGCGTGAGGGAGGAAATACCGACCGAGAGGATAAGGATGAATGAGGCCCTAGTCTTGAACGTCGGAACCAGCGTTACCTCCGGCGTTGTTACATCCGTCAGGGAAGATTTGGTGGAGATCTCATTGAGGAGGCCGGTCAGCGCCGAGCCGAGGGCGAAGGTCGCCATAAGCAGGAAGATAATGACCGGATGGAGGCTAATAGGATACGGCATAGTGAAATGAGCGGATCCCAAACCCCCGGCGGGCGCGATAGGGCGGTCAGGGTGCTCCTCGACTCGAGCTTCCTCATGATGCCATTCAAGTTCAAGATAGACCCCTTCAAGGGCATTGAGGAACTCATCTCAAGGAAGCCCACCTTCACCCTGATAAGCCCGGTCAGGGAGGAGTTGAGGAGGATCTCGGAGGGGGGCGGCGAAAGGGGTCGAATAGCCGGGTTGGCGATCCGATTGGCCGAAAGGTGCGAGGAAGTTCGCTTCGAACCCCCCGAGGGCGGGGGGGTCGATGAAGCCCTAATAGCGGCATCGAAGGAGATGGGGGCCATCGTGGCCACGAATGATGCGGGCCTCAGGAAAAAGTTAAGGAATATAAATGTCCCGGTCATCTACTTAAGAGGTAAATCGAGGCTCTGCCTTGAGGGAATGGAGCCCGAATATATTTGATCAATCATGAAGGGGGTTGCGCGCGACGTTCAGGCTCGTGGAAGTCGAGGACGTGGTGAGGATACCGCCCGCGGAGTTGGGGAAGCCGATACGGGAGGCGGCGAGGGAGCAGGTTAGGGCGAAATATGAGAACATCGTGAACGAGGATCTCGGCTACGTGATCCTTGTCATCGATGTGAACGTCGATCCCGTCGGGAAGATCTTACACGGGGATGGCTCCACCTATCACAGGGCCACCTTCAAGCTCCTGACCTTCTACCCAGAGGTACAGGAGGTTATAGAGGGGGAGGTCGTAGAGGTAACGGACTTCGGGGCATTCGTCAGGCTTGGCCCGGAGGATGCCCTGCTCCATGTATCCCAAATAATGGACGATTTCATAAACTATGACGAGAAGCACGGGATCTTGATAGGGAAGGAGTCGCAGAGGAAGTTGGGGAAGGGGGATTCGGTGAGGGCGAGGATCATAGCCGTTAGCTTCCCAAGGGGGGGCATGGGCGGGAAAATAGGGATAACGGTTAGGCAACCGTTCTTGGGAAGGCTTGAGTGGATAGAGGAGGATATTAGAT
>JAWCOP010000121.1:0-3485 GCA_038847005.1 Bathyarchaeia archaeon
TATACCCGAGGAAAAGCTCGACATGGGCGTGGACCTATCCGACCTCCTGCCCAAAAGGAAGTTGGAGATGAAGGAGCTATCCGGGAAGCCCCTCGCGATAGACGCCTACAACGCCATCTACCAATTCTTGGCAATAATAAGGGGGGAATCGGGGGAGCCGCTCATGGATCGGCGGGGAAACGTCACCAGCCATCTGAGCGGCCTCCTGTATAGGACGTCTAACCTCGTTGAGATGGGGATAAGGCCCGTTTACGTCTTCGATGGGAAGCCGCCGGAGCTGAAGGAGGCGGAGATAAGGCGGAGGAGGGAGATAAAGGAGGAGGCCATATCCAAGTACGAGGAGGCCCTCAGGGCCGGGGATTTGGCGGAGGCCAAGAAGTACGCCCAGATGACCTCCCAGCTCAAGGGGCCGATGGTCGAGGACGCCAAAAGGCTATTGACGGCCATGGGAATCCCTTGGGTCCAGGCGCCATCGGAGGGGGAGGCCCAAGCGGCCCATATGGCCATCAGGGGCGACGTCTGGGCGACCGTTTCCCAAGACCACGATTCATTGCTCTTCGGGACCCCGAGGCTAGTTAGGAACCTGGCGATCACAGGCAAGAGGAAGCTCCCGGGGAGGGACCTGTACATAGAGGTGGAGCCCGAGCTCATAGAGCTCGCGAAGGTCCTATCCGAGCTCGGCATCGATAGGGAGCGCCTCGTGGATATAGGGATACTCGTGGGGACGGATTTCAACCCGGATGGGATAAGGGGCATCGGGCCCAAGAGGGCGCTCAAGCTCGTGAAGGAAGCCGGTGGGCTTGAGGGGGCCTTGGAGAGGTTGGGCATCCGCCCCGGCTTTGAACCGGGCGAGATAAAGCGCATATTCCTTGAGCCGGAGGTCGCATCGGATTACAGGCTCGAATGGAGGGAGCCCAATGAGGGAGAGGTCATAGGCTTCCTCTGCGGGGAGAGGGACTTCTCCGAGGCGAGGGTGAGGAACGCCTTGGAGAAGATGAGGGCGGGCATCAAGAGGGCTGCGACCACGAGGACCCTCGACTCCTTCTTCGGGTAAAATGGGGCACCGTCGATTACGCGGGCTGGTTGCGATGGCTCCCTAGGCCTCAATCCGCCCCCGAAGGCCCCTCGGAAGCTCTTCGGATAACCATCGTGGATGCGATCCCGCCTCATGCCTCAAAGGACGAGGCCGCGATCCCTTCATTCCGCAAAACTCGCGTGTAGGGTAAGGCCCATCCATGGGAATCTTGGGATCCCCCCTAAGGGGAGATCGATCCTCTCTTCTCTATATATCTTTCGATTTAAGATATATTCCATATTTACTTTTTATCACGATGTTATTAAAATCGCCCACGGAAAGCTTTTTCTAATACCGGAATTGGTAAAGAGGACTTCAACAACGCCGGGGGAAGGCGCAAGGAAGTCGTGGCCATGGGAGGGAAGGTCATTCCAAAGGATTCCCTGGGGGAGTTCGTTTCGGAGCTCTCCGAGCGATATAGGCTATTTGGCCCAAGGAGGAAGGGAACCGAGTGGGCATTCGATGAAATCGGATCGGCCGAGGAGATGGATCTGCGCTATTCAACTACGATCCTGCCGCCCCGGAAGTTCTTCATCCCAACCTCTGAGCGCATCCTCTCTTTCAGAATGGATGGTGGGGTCGAGGAGCCCGAGGATCGGGATGGCCCATCGCTGATATTCGGAATACATTCCTGCGATCTGAGCGCCCTCCTATTGCTCGATATGGTCTTTCTCGAGGGGGATTTCCCCTCCCCCAGCTATGCTAGGAGGAGGGAGCGCACGGCGCTGGTGGCTTTGACTTGTTCGGAGCCGAGCGAGAATTGCTTTTGCGAATCCATGGGGACCGGACCATCCCCCGCTGGGGGCTATGACGTCCTATTGACCGACCTTGGGAAGGAGTACTTAGCCGAATCGGGCTCAAGGAGGGGGGAGGAGATCCTCGCCCTCGCGAAGGGCAGGGCGGCCACCAAGGGCGACTTGGATGAAAAGGCCAAGGCGATAGAGCGCGCTAAATCCAAGTTCAAGAAGAAGGTGGATCTGGAGGGTATCGATGAGCTATTCCTGAGGAACCTCGACAACCCGATATGGGGGCGGCTTGGGGATAAGGATCTGGCCTGCGGCCTCTGCGTCAACTCCTGCCCAACATGCTTCTGCTTCGATGTGAGGGACCAGCTCAACTTCCCGATGGAAAGCGGCGTCAGGTACAAGGAGTGGGATGCATGCATGTTGCTCGAGTTCTCCCAAGTGGCCTTGGGCGGGAACTTCAGGCGCGATAGGGCCGCTAGGATAAGGCAGTTCATAGGCCACAACCTCGGATGGGGCGGCGCATCCCAGTTCAAGGAGTTCAAGGGGAAGGCGAAATGCGTCGGATGCGGAAGGTGCATACGGTACTGCCCGGCCGGGATAGATCTGACCGAGGTGGCCAAGGAGTTGAGGGGGTTATGAGGCTGGAGAGCCCCTACTTGGCGGAGGAATGCATAATTAAAGGGGCGAAGAGGCAAACGCCCGATGTCTATACCTATTCGGTCTCCTACCCGAGTGGGTCTAATAGGTTGCGGAGGCCCTTCAAGCCCGGACAATTCATAATGATCTCGATCCCGGGCGTGGGGGAGGCGCCCTTCTCCTTCAGCGCTTGGGACGATGAGGAGGCGATCTTCGAGACGACCATTAGGACCGTTGGGAACGTGACATCGATGTTGATGCGAAGGGGGGAGGGCCAAAGGGTCTGGGTCCGCGGCCCGTATGGGAGGGGTTGGCCCATGGAGGAGGCGAAGGGGAGGGACATCCTGATAGTGGCCGGGGGGATCGGGATGGCCCCCCTAAGGCCCGTCGTAGAGCTGGTGGCGAAGAATAGGAGGAGCTACGGTAGCTTGGAGATATTATACGGGGCGAAGACGCCCCATGATTTGCTCTTCGCCGATGAGTTCGATTCTTGGAGGGAGATCCCGGATGCGGACCTCCTGCTGACGGTCGACTCGGTTCCAAAGGAGGTCGAATGGGATCATGGCGTGGGCGTGGTCACGACCCTATTCGATAGGATGCGAACGGAGCCGAACGGTTCGATCGTAATGACGTGCGGCCCCGAGATAATGATGAAGTTCGTCGTCAAGGGCCTCTTGGCCATGGGATTTCAACCGAAGGACCTCTACCTCTCGCTGGAGAGGAGGATGAAATGCGGGATAGCCCAATGCGGCCATTGCCAGATCGGGCCCAAGTTCGTTTGCAGGGATGGGCCGGTCTTCCCATATTCGGAGCTGAAGGGCCTGCCGGACCTTTTCGCATAGGTGGGGGATATGGCGAAGCCTAAATTGGCCGTAGTAAAGATGACGGGTTGCGCCGGTTGCCAGATGGAGGTCCTTCGCATAGAGGATAAGCTCTTGGACCTCGTTGGGGCGGTCGATATAAGCTATTTCTACATGGCCACGAGCGCCAATGAGCACGGGCCCTATGATGTGGCCTTGGTGGAGGGC
>JAWCOP010000122.1:0-3400 GCA_038847005.1 Bathyarchaeia archaeon
GATGCCGACGCAGGCCACGGGGACGCCCTTGGGCATTTGGACTATGGATAAAAGGGCGTCCAATCCCCCGAGCTTGGCGCTGACCGGGACCCCTATGACGGGCCTACGGGTCCTGGAGGCGATGAATCCCGGGAGGTGCGCGGCGAGGCCCGCGATGGCTATGAAGACCTTGGCCTTGGAATTGCGGATGAGCTCCTCCAGGGCATCTGGGTCCCTATGGGCCGATAGGATCGATAGGGCGTAGGGTATACCGAGCCTCTCCAGCTCCTTCGCCGCCCTATCCCCCACGGGCCTATCGCTCTCGCTGCCGAGGATCACCTCCACCATCGGCGCCTCATCGGCCATACCTTATGCCCCTCTCAATCAAATGGGCGGCCTCCATGGCCCTCAGCCTCGCGTCGAGGATATCGTCGGAGATCGCCAAGGCCAAGCCCAGCCTCCTCTCCTTATAGGTGGAGGGCTTCCCGAAGAGCAAAACCCTAACGCCCGGCATCCCGAGCGCCCTGCTCAGGTTCCCATAGCCGGGGGCCCATTTGGAATCCTCGCTCGATAGGATCACGTGCGCGGCCCCGGGCGTCAGGACCCTGATCCCGGCTATCGGGAGGCCCAAAACGGCCCTTATGTGGAGGGCCGCCTCGGAGAGGTCCTGGGTCGCTATGGTCACCATACCGGTATCATGGGGCCTAGGCGATATCTCGTTGAAGTATACCTTTGGCTTGCCGCCCTCATCGATCCTTACGAAGAGCTCGCAACCGAATATCCCGAGGCCCTCTATCGCGCCCCCCTCGCCTATCAGCTTCCCCACGACCTTCCCCGCTATCTCGTAGCATTGCTCCTCTATCGCCCTCGCGGTTTCGGCCGAGAGCGCTTCGCCATCGTGCTCCGATCTCCAAAGGAGCTCGCTGGTGGTGTAGTCCTCGGACATATGGAGCGGGCCCCCGAAGGCTTGGAGCGGGGATTTGCTCAAGCCCGTTTCCCCATCGATCAAAACGAAGGGTTGCCAGCTTACGTGATAATGGCTGCCCGACCTAAGGTGCCCAACGGGCTTGGGGAACGATATCCCAACCCTGCCGTTCGGATCGTAATGCGCTAGGGCCAGCTCGGTTATCTCGAAATCGAATCGGCAGAGGCCCTCCACTATGACCTCCCCGCCGTAGCCCCTGGCCTTCCTCTTGGCTATTTCATACGCGTCCCGGATCTGATCCCTTCGGAAGACCACGCTGGAGCCGAGCCCGCCGGAGCTCATCCTGGCCTTGACTATGCACGGGAACCCTATCTCCTCGCAAGCCTCTTCCAGCCCCTCTGGATCGCTCGCGAACCTGTATGGCGTCGTGGGCACTCCGGCCTCCTCGGCGGCCAGCCTCCTCAGCGCGATCCTATCCATCGTTATCTTCGTGGCCCTCGCCCTCGGGACCACGAAGAACCCCTCCTCCTCGAGCTCGAGGAGGGCATCGGTGTTTATGGCCTCCACCTCCGGGATTATGGCATCGGGCCGCTCCCTGCGGACGATGGCCTTCAGGGCCGCCCCGTCCCTCATATCGATCGTATAATGCCTATGGGCTACTTGGGCGGCGGGCGGGTTGTCGTATCTATCCACCGTCACCGTTTCGACGCCGAGCCTTTGGGCCTCGATGGCTATCTCCTTCCCCAACTCCCCAGCCCCCAAGAGCAGGGCCTTGGTGCAACCCTCGTAGAGGGGCGTCCCGATCGAATCCCTGAACGGCATCAATAGGGGCATCGCGGATCACCACGCCGAATGGACCACCTTCCCCTTCCCGGGGATCCAATCGATATCCATCCCTATCAACCCCTTCCCCATCCTATACCTATATACGTCCCTTATCAGCTCGGATTGCTCGATCCTCCTGTTCAGGAGCGTCGCCGATCCTATATCGCTCCTGTGGAATACCCCCCATCCATCCGAACAATATATGAGGGGCGAGCAGCGCTCTATCCTATCGCTGATCTCCGGGAGCTCCTCCCCCTTCGCGAATACCTCGCAGATCCGGGACCCCCCGGTGACGAGTCCCCCATCGGGCGCCAGATCGACCGAGCCGTAGAATACCTCGCATCCCGCGGCCCTTATGGCCTCCGCATCGATCCGAACGGGGTGCCCGGCCGCCAAATCCCTGCGCTCCGGATACCCCCTCGGGGCGAAGCATTTCACGACCGTCGCCGCGTCCTCGAACTCCATCTTCACCTTATGCAGCTTGCCCGAGGCTATCGCCTCCATTATCTCCACCATATCCGTCCTCAGGAGCGGGAGGACGTTGACTCCCTCGGGATCCCCGAATCGGCTGTAGAACTCTATTATCGTCGGCCCCCATAACGGGGTGAGCATCATCTGGCCGGATATGACGCCCTTATATTTCACGCCGAGCTCGGCCTCGAGGGCCTTCACGCATCTCCTCACGATATCGACCGAGGCATCGTACTCCTCCCGCGTTATGAAGGGCAGGAGCATGCCCTTACCGGATATGGAGCCCATCCCGCCCGTTTCGGGCCCTATATCCATATCGTAGGCGTTCTTGTTGTCCTGGACCAATGGGAAAGGCGCCACCGAATCGCCGTCCGTGAACATCTGTACGGTATATTCCGGGCCCTCGACCCGTTCCTCGATCAATATCCTGTCCTCTATATCCGTATATCCCTTCATATACTTGGTTTCTATGGCCTTCGCGTGCTCCGCCTTGACGTGGCCCTTCTCCTTGCTAAGATAGGCTTGGAAATCCGCTATCACCTTGACGCCCTTCCCCCCGGCCTGCCTAGCGGGCTTTATCGCCACGCTCTCCGCGTACTCCTCTATGTAGGCGACCGCATCCTCGAGGTTCCTGAAGGCTTGGAACCTGAGCCTCCCGGGTATCTTGTGCCTCCACATCAGCCTCCTCATGAAGGCCTTGGACATCTCTATCTCGGCGGCCTCGCGCCTCGCCCCTATGCACGCTATCCCCATCCCTTCGACCGCATTGGCGGCCCCCCTGAAGAGGGGCTCCTCGGGGCCTATGAAGACGAAATCTACCGAGAACCTATCGGCCGCCTTGGAGATGAACCCCGGATCCATGGAATCGCCGAGGACCGCGTCCCCGCCGCTCCTGAGGCAGAGCTCCCTGATCCCGGGGTTCATCAGCCTCATCGCCGCGTATAGCCTAGGGCCCTGCGGGCTCCTGCATATGGCGCTGGCTATCGCGTGCTCCCTAGCCCCCTCCCCAACCAGAAGCACCTTCAATCCCGATCACCACGGCTCGGGTATTCCCCGGTGAAGCAACCGAGGCATAGGTTCCCCCTAGGCAACCCTATGGCCTCTATCAGGCCCTCCAAGCTGAGCCAGTGGAACGTATCCGCCTCAACGACCTTGCCAACCTCCTCCTCGTTCAAATGGGCCGCTATTAGCTCATCCTTA
>JAWCOP010000123.1:0-3386 GCA_038847005.1 Bathyarchaeia archaeon
GGAGCAGGCCACCGCAGCCAGCCCGAAATCCGTTTTGAGGTCGCATGGCACGGAAACGATGCCCGGCCTTATGGGCATGGAGGGGTGGAGTATCCTATATATGACGTCCAAATGTGCCTTCACCTCGGCGTAGAGGAAGTAATAGATTATGTATGCGATCCCCCGGATCCACCTCAACGGGTTCAGGACCCTCGATGCGGGACATTTGATTAGGAGCTCAGATGTGAACGCGGATATTATGGCCGAGGAGATGAGGCCCATCAGGATCTCATCCCACCTCCTCGGCGTATAAACTCCGGATAGGAGGATCCATATGAAGAAGAGGAAGGCCGTCAGCAGGGCGAACCTCCCGAACCTAGAAGCCCCTTGGGAGGGATTCAAGCCCGATCGCCCCCGACCGCCGGCGGCTCCGGCGCTATCACCAGCTTCTCCCTCGAGGTCCCCGCGAGCTCGTATAGCCTTGTGCTGCTTATGACGTTCTTCGGGCAACTGGCCGCGCATTGATAACAGAATACGCATCGATCCAGATATAGCTTGGGCCATCTCTTCCCGCCTATATCCACCATCTCTATGGCGAAGGCCGGGCAATCCATGGCGCATATGCCGCAATTTATGCATTTGCTGAGGTCGAAGACCTGCCTCCCCCTGAAGCCCTCCGAGGGCTCCCTCCTCTCGAAGGGGTACATCAACGTGAACGGCCTCCTCGCGACCGCCCTTAGGGCCTCTGAGATGAACTTAGGAAGCCCCAAGCCCATCTACCTCGATGCCCCGTACTTGGCCATTAAATCCCTTAGCCTCGCGGAGTACCGCTCGCCCTTGGAGACGTCTATTATGGCGAGCCTATCCTCGCAGGAGAAGCACGGGTCTATGCTGGATAGGGAGACGGGGACATCGGCTATATAGCCGCCCCTTATCATCTCGCACGCGGCCAGTATATTGGCCAAGGTCGGCGTCCGGCACTTGAACCTATAGGGCTTGTCCCCGCCC
Organism: Bathyarchaeia archaeon; assembly: GCA_038847005.1. Classification (GTDB taxonomy): domain Archaea; phylum Thermoproteota; class Bathyarchaeia; order 40CM-2-53-6; family CALIRQ01; genus CALIRQ01. The sequence continues at coordinate 988 of JAWCOP010000123.1, forward strand.
TTGCTTATTATATGGTTGATCAGCTCCCCCCTCGGCGCCTCGATCCTCCCAACGGCCTCCCCCTCGCGGACCCTGCGCGGGAACCTCGCCCTGATGGGACCATCCGGTAGGCGGTCCAAGGCGTATTCTATTATGCCGATCGACTCGAATACTTCGTCGACCCTCACCATGAAGCGGGCCCAAGAATCGTTCGTGTCGTAGGTTATGACATTGAAAGGTATCTCCCCGTAGGCGGCATAGGGATCGTCCGCCCTCACGTCCGCCTTGATCCCAGACCCCCTTATCACGGGGCCCACGGCGCAGAGATCCAAGGCCGAGGAGGGCTTGAGGATCCCAACGCCCTTCGACCTCTTCTCCACGGTCGGATCCTCGGCGAATACCTTCTTGTAGAACTTCATCCTCCCCCTCAGGTATTCCATTACCTTCTTCGTTTCGCTTACTTGGCTCGGGCTAACGTCCCTCGCCACCCCGCCCAATACGTTAAAGGCGCTTATGAGCCTATTCCCCGTGATGGATTCGATGATATCCATCACGAGCTCCCTGTCCCTCCAAAGGTACATGAATAGCGTATCGAAGCCGAACAGTTCCCCAACGACGCCCAAGAGGAGGAGGTGGCTGTGGATCCTGTTCAGCTCGTGGACCACGGCCCGGAGATACGCGGCCCTTGGGGGGACCTCGAAGCCTTGGAGCGCCTCAACCGTTTGGACGTAAACCAAGGAATGGGCTACGTTACATATGCCACAGATCCTCTCGATCAAATATATGTCTTGGATATAGGATCGAAGCTCGGCGGCCTTCTCGATGCCCCTATGGACGTAGCCGATCCGTGGTACTACATCAACGACATACTCTCCATCCAACTTTAGGACGAATCTCTCGGGCTCATGGAGGGCTGGGTGCTGCGGCCCAATTATCAAATCAGTCGCCGTCATGGTCGCCCTACACCCTCATTTCAACCAATCCGGTTTCCAATCCTTCCGAAGCGGATGGACTCCCTCCGGCCAATCCTCCGGGAGGATCAGCTTCCCCTCGTAGGGGAGGCCCTTGAATCCTATTCCCAATAGATCCCTAGCCTCGGCTTCGTAAAGCATGGAGCCCGGTATAATGTCCGAAACGGTTTCGATCTCCGGGGAGGATTTCGGGACCTCCGTTTTGATCGTTACTTCCGCCCCCGCCTGATAGCACCAAATATGGTATGCGATTTCAATGCTCCCCCCCATATCGGTCCCGGTTATGGTGCTCATATGGGAGCCGCCGAATTTCTTCAGGGCCCCCATGGCGGCCCTATGATCTCCCGGCTTAACTGAAATGGCGATCCTCCTAGGCCCTAAGACTTGGGCCTTGAGTACCTTATCGCCGAGCTCCGATTTGAGCGCCTCTATGAGATCCGCCTCACTCCCGGCCCTCATCGGCGGGCGCCCCCTTCAACTTCCCCAAGAGCTTGACGACCCCGTCTATTATCGCCTCCGGCTTCGGAGGGCAGCCGGGGACGTAGACGTCCACCGGTATCACCTGATCCACCCTCATGGCTTGGCCATAGCAATTTTGGAAGACCCCGCCCGTGAGCGCGCAGGCGCCCACGGCAATGACGAACTTCGGCTCGGGCATCTGCTCGTATATGCGCTTGACCCTCTCGGCTATCTGCCTCGTCATGACGCCGGCTATGACCATCACGTCCGCGTGCCTCGGCGAGGGCTTGAGGAGGATCCCGAACCGCTCCACATCGTACCTAGGGGTCAGGGCGGCCAAGATCTCTATGTCGCATCCATTGCAACCGCCCGCGTTTATATGCAATATCCAAGGCGATTTCAGGCGGCACCACGTGGCCAATTTCTCCATCAACGTTCCAAGCCCCTATGGCATCGTTGGCTCGCCTTCCCGGAGGCGAAGATAAGAGTTTGCGCGGATGCCAAATATAAATATATAATCTCGGAGGGGCGACCCTTATCCGGGCCTTTGCGTACGGCCTTTGATAAGGACCCCCTCGAGCCTCTCGATGAGGAGATCCAAAAATTCCCCGAACTCGGGCATCAGCCTATGGGCCAGAAGGACCAAGAACGCCACCGATACGATCCCGAGCAATAGGCCCAGCGGGCCATGGGCGAGATCCCAAGGCAATACGCCGTTGTAGAGGAGCCATAGCTCCAATATTATCCTGAAGACGTTTGCGGCGAAAACGGCGAGGCTCACGGAGGCTATGGAGAGCGCCTTCTTCCACCAAGCCACCCTCGGGAGCGGTATCAGGATCCCGGAAAAGGCGGCGATGACCTGCGCACCCGTACAATCCCTGACTATTTGGACCTCGTTGACGAAGGCCCCCCTCCCGACGACCTTGAACTCGGAGGGCATGCCGATCAGGTTCATAGTCCATGCCGATGCCCTAGCGGTGAGCTCCTCCA
>JAWCOP010000124.1:0-3337 GCA_038847005.1 Bathyarchaeia archaeon
CCCAAGCCCTAGGGATAGATCGATGGGCCGGTGGCTCAGCTTGGTTAACTGCGACGGGGCCAAGGAGCACACGGCTGATAGGCCCCCGGGGGCGCCGAAACCGTGTGGTCGCCGGTTCAAATCCGGCCCGGCCCATCAATGCGGCAACGCGCGGCCGCCCAAGGAGGTTTCCGCCTCTTCCCCCATTCCCATGGCATCACGCCCGAGGGGCGACAATCCCCCCTGGGAAAAAGGGGACCGGAGCTGGCTATAATTCGGCCAATGGGGTTCCTAGGGGAGCCCGAGGAGTCGATCCGTTTTCTGGATTTCAGGCCCTCTTCCTCATTATCTTCTTCAAGCAATATTGGCAGAACCAATCGGCGCTAGGCTTCCCCGCCTCCCCCTTCGCGACCATCTCAGCGTAATCCTTCGCCATCTCCCTCAGATCCGATAGGCTGACGGAGAGCCTCTTCCTCCTGCCCCTTTTCCCGTATATGTATTGGCTCACGGCCGCTTGGGTTATGCCCATCCTCCTCGCGACCTCGACCTCGGTCATCTTGTAGTTCTTGACCAGCTCCTTGGCGACCAAGGATCTTATGACGGGCATTATCTCCTGAACGACCGATTCGCAGGGCGGTTTCAATCCCATATTCCTTCGGAGCGTTATATGAGGTCCCAGATGATAAACCTTTCCCTTCGGATAACGCGGTTTAAGCTAGTCGGGGTTATGGGAGCGTTATCCATTCGGCCGGGGCGGGGCGCCGGGCCATGGGCGCCGATCGGCCCCCGATAGGGTTAACTCCCGGAGCGGCCAAGGTCCCGACCATGGGGGATGCCCGCGCTAGCGGGGATCGGCGTGGGAAGTGGGAGGAGAAGGAGGGGATCGCCGAGAGGTACGATCGCCTCTCGAGCGGCTATGATGAGCTATACGGGGAGGAGCAGGGAAGGAAATACGACTCGGCGCTTAAGGCCATGAGGGGGGCCAGCGGCCTAGCGCTCGATCTCGGGTGCGGCACCGGGGCCCTCTTCAGCAGATTGGCCGACTCCTTCGAGATCGTGGGCGTGGATCTATCGAAGGGGATGTTGAAAGCGGCGAGGGGGAAGGGCCTCGGGGCCCATTTGATAAGGGCCGATGCCGAACTTTTGCCGCTCAGGGATTGCCTCTTCGATGCCCTCTTCTGCTTCACGGTATTCTCCGGGCCGGCCGATCTGAGGGCGTCGATCCCGGAGCTGGCGAGGGTCCTCAAGCCCTTCGCAATACTCGTCCTCAGCGCCCCCAAGGAGGGATTCGAGCCGGGGGAGCTCCTCGAGGCCCTCGGGCCGCTGGGCGAATGCGAATTGATCGATCCGGGGATTGGGGATTACATTTGCATATGCAGGCTAAGTGGGCGGCGCGGGGGCGCCTCCCCAGCGCCGCCTCCAGGAGGCTATCAGATCGGCGATCAATGAAGCAATGAAGGCCGATAGGAGGAACCACCCCAATGGGGCCAACCATTCGATCCTGAGGATCGAGGAGGCGTAGAACGACGCCAACGACGCCATCCCGAGCGCCGCCTCGATCGCCTCCAGCCTCAAGCGACCTCCCCCCGAGCCGCGCGCGGCCCGAATATTTCAACCTCCTCGGCCCTAATTTTCGCCTCGTCCCCGGCCCTCGAGTAATACCCAAGGGGGTCCCGGTTCAGGTCGAGGAAGGTATCCCCCCATTTGAATTTCCCAAGTATTTCCCGGGCCATGCTTTTGAACCCGGTTATGAATAGGGCGGCGGCTAGGGCCTCGGCGGAGCTCAGGATCCCGAGCTTGGCGAACTTCGTCGGATTCGCCGCCATCAACAATGGGAGGCGCCTATGGATCCCCGGGATCCTCCTCGAGAAAACCTCCCCCGCCTTTTCCCAAGAGCAATCCACGGCCACCAAGCCGCCGCTCAGGAGCGATTCGCGATCCTTGGGCGTCAGGATCCGATCCGAGAACGGATCCAATAGGATCGCTCGGCTGGGCACTGAGGAGGGCCTCCCCAGCTCGATGACCAATCCGAACTTTGAAAGCTTTCCGCCCGTGCATTTCCTCGGATCGTCCTGTCCGAGGCGGAGCACGTAAAGCCTCGGCGATCGCCGGCTTGATCGCTCATCTGCCCCCAATCCGAGCCGCCCCATCGAAGGCGCGGGGCACCAACTCATTCAAGGCCTTGGGGATCTCCTCTATCATATCCGTTGGCAGGAGCGGCGCCCTCCCCTTCTTTAGCAATGAATCCCCCAAGAATCCATTCAGGAACGCCCCCGCGGTGGCCGCCCTCATCGGGCCTGCGCCTTGGGCGAGGAAGCAACCCACTATCCCGGTGAGGACGTCCCCGGTGCCGCCCACGGTCATGAAGGGGTTCCCCGTCGAATTTAACTTCACCCTCTCGCCATCGCTCACTATGTCGATCGGCCCCTTCAGGAGTATTGTGCAATTTAGTCCCTTGGCCGCTTCCTTAACCGATCGGATCTGTTCCTCCAAGCTTCTACGATCATACGGAAGCTCCAATCCCGTGAGCGCTTTGAACTCCCCCCGATGAGGGGTCAGGACGGCTGGAGATCGGAGGGGCTTGCGGGATCTCCCCATCGCCTTCACGGCATCGGCGTCTATGACCGAGGGTTTCCCGAGGACTTCGAGCATCGAGAGGATCTCATCGACCGCCTCGAATGTCTCCTCGCGCGTCCCGAGGCCCGGCCCCATGGCGACCGCCGTGGCCCTTTCCAAGAGCGGCCTTATCGGGCCGATGCTCCTCTTGGATAGGCAATCCCCATCCAGCTTCACCGTTATCATGTTGGGGGACGTGGAGGAGATCGATCTCGCGGCTTCTTCCGGGGCCGCTATGTAAACCAGATCTGCGCCGCACCTGAGGGCCGCGAGGGCGACGAGGCAGGGGGCGCCCGTATAGGTCTCGCTCCCCCCGATGACGAGCAATCGCCCGAAGTCACCCTTATGGGATTCCATTGGCCTTTTCCTAACCACCAGCGCCAAGTCCCCCGGGCCGGCCATCGATTCCGCCTCGGGCGGTATGCCTATCCCCACCACCTTGACTTGGCCCGCGTACTCGCCGGCCTTCGCCAGCCCGGCCTTGGCCTTATGGAACGTCACCGTTATATCCGACCTGACGGCCTCCCCTAGGACCTCGCCGGTGTCGGAATCTATGCCGGTCGGGATATCGATGGAGAGCTTCAGCCCCTTCGAGGCGTTTATGGCCCTCACGGCTTGGAGTATGGGTTGCCTGAGGGGGCCCTTCGCCCCGGTCCCCAGCAATGCGTCGATGATGGCGTCGGCCTCCACGGGGGCTATGGCGCTGGAATCCCCCGCCTCCTCCATGGCCACGCTCCTCCAG
>JAWCOP010000125.1:0-3331 GCA_038847005.1 Bathyarchaeia archaeon
TATCGTTCCCAATTGGCATGGCCGCCTTCTTCCTAACCGAGGGGGGGAGGGCGGTCGGCGGCAGGGTTCTGAGGGGCATCCCGATCGAACTCCTTGGAACCTTCGATCTGAGGGTCACATTAGGGGCCAAGGTTTGGGCGGTTTTCTTGGGCTTATTGGCCATATACGCCATCTGCTTCGCCCTCGCTTGGCTTAGGTCCGATCCCTTGGGCTCGGGCTTGATCGGGATCGGGAGGCCCAGATTCCCGCTTCTCATGCCCTTCATCGCGGGGGCGCTCTTCCTATCGGCCATAGCGATCCATAGCCTCCAAGAGTCCCAAGGGATCCCTACGGGTTCCCTTAGGGTCGACGACGAGTTCATCGAGCTATTCTCGCTGGCCTACGCGCCCTTGATGGAGGAGCTCAGCTATAGGATCAGCCCCTTTGGGGCCTACTTCTCCCTTCGCCTCCTCTTGGCGATGGGGCGGAAGGGCTTGGGCCCTTGGGCATCGTATCCCGGGGCCTTGGCGCGGGCGTTCTTGGATCCGCCCGGCGCGAAGAGAGCGATGGGGTTGCGGCCGGGGATCTCGATGCCCGAATGGGGGCTATTGGCCGCGACCTCGGCTTGGTTCGGGATGGGGCATTATCTATCGGGCTCGGGCTGGGGGCCCGGGAAGATAACCTCGGCGGCCATCGTGGGCCTAGGCCTTGGGCTGGCGCATTTGAAATACGGGGCCCCGGCGCCGATACTCATCCATTGGTTCTTCAATTACTACATGAAGGCCTGCGAGATGGCCGCCAAGTTCTGGCCGCAGCTCTCGATCCTCGGGGGCCTTTGCGAGTTCTTGGCGCTCTCGGCAGGGCTCGTGGGCTTGGGCTACATGGCCTTCCGGGCCCTAGATCGGGCCATTGCCCGCATGGGATTCGCAAAAGCGTAATTAGCATAAACCGCGCCTTTATCCCGGCGGTCGGTCGATCCCCCTTGGAGGATTGCGAGCTCATATTCCTAGGGACCGGCGGGGGCCGGTTCGCGATGATAACGCAGGCCAGGCGGACCGGGGGGATCAGGCTCTCCGGCCCATTGGAGGCCCAGCTCGATCCCGGGCCCGGCGCCTTGGTCTACTCCAATATGGCGGGCCTGAATCCCTCCTCGGTCAGCCTCCTCCTAGTATCCCATTGCCATCTGGACCATTATTCCGATGCGGAGGTCTTCATAGAAGCCATGACGAGGGGGATGACGAAGAGAAGGGGCGCCTTGATCGCGCCGAGGAGCGTCCTGAGGGGCCATGAGGGATCTTGGCCCTGCCTATCGGGCTACCACCTAGGGATGCCCAAGCGGGTCCTCGAGGCGAATCCAGGAGATTCATTCGAGGTCGAGGGCGTGCGGGTGGTGGCCACCAAGGCGAGGCACACCGATCCCCATACGATCGGGTTCAGGTTCGAGCTCCCATTCGGGACCTTGGCCTATACATCCGATACGGAGTATTTCGAGGGCATTGAATCGGAGTATAAGGGCTCTAGGGTGCTCATAATCTGCGTCCTTAGGCCCAGGGGGGCCCAATGGCCCGGCCACATGACCACGGAGGGCGCCCTGAGGCTCGCGGAGGCCGTGAGGCCCGAGCTTGCCATCCTTACGGATTTCGGGATGAAGATGCTCAAGGCCGGGCCGGCGGGCGAGGCCAAGTGGATCGAGGAGGAAACGGGCATCAGGACCATAGCCGCCCAAGACGGGATGAGGGTGAGGGTGGGCGATCGGGGGATCGAGCTCGCGCGGGGGACCTTGGATGAGTTCATCCGATGAGCTGGGCCCTCGTGCTCCATCCCCCATCAAAGTATGCGCTTGGCGCTCCCCCGCGCGTGCCTGAGGAAGGCCTCCGCCTCGCCCTCGTCGACCAAATGCGCTTGGAATGGGGAAACGATTGGCACCCCAGCCCGCTCCAATATCTCCGCTTTCAAATCGGATCTGCCGCGCCAAGAGCTTGGCAACGCCCTGGCCACTATCAATAGGTCCACATCGGACGCCGCTACGGCCTCCCCGGAGGCGGCGCTGCCGAAGGCGTAGACTCCCACGAGGCCCCCGGCCAGGATCTCCCCCGCCGCGGCGGCGATCCTCCTGGCCCATCCATCCCAATCCCTCAGGAGCTTAGCCCTTTCCCAAGCGCCCTCTAACCCTTTCACAAACGGCCACGACCTCCTTGGCCAACGAAACCAAGTATTCCCCATCCTCCCTATCGAACGTCTTGTAGAAGTACCTGCTCATCAAATAGGAGTCCTCGAGGTTATGTAGGCCCCTCTTATTCCTCGCCAAGAAATCCCCCACGCTGGGGTCTATGCGTTCCAATTCCTTCAACAAGGCTATGGCCGAGTGCGTTCTCGGGTAATCCCCGATCAGCTCCAGCAGAACGGATTTCAAATACAGCTGTGAGGCCTGTTCGGCGTTGAAGGCGGCTAGATCGTAATTGCCGCGTTGGATGGAGAGCTCCGCCATCTCGAGGAAGCCCTTGGCCCTCCTCCGCATCAGGTCGATTTCGTCCTTGATCCCCATAACCCCTACGACCGCGCCATGGAGAATGCGGAGGGATCTTGGTAAAAAGCTTCCCCGCCGGGCGACAAAGCTTTAAGGCTCGAGGGCGGGGCAAGTAAAACCCACCGGGGCCTTCTTGGCCCCGCCGAAAGCGAGCCCCGAGGAGTTTCGGATTGGAGGCGCGAGAAGGGCCCGAGGATATGCCGAAGCGATACGAGCCGGGGGAGCATGAAAGGCGTTGGCAGGAGTTTTGGGAGGGGGAGGGGATATACCGATTCGATCGGGCCGATAGGGCCAAGCCGACGTATAGCATCGATACGCCTCCGCCCTACCCGAGCGGCGAGTTCCACATGGGCAACGTTTTGAACTGGTGCTATTTCGATTTCGTCGCCAGATACAAGCGGATGAGGGGCTATAACGTCCACTTCCCCCAAGGTTGGGATTGCCACGGCCTCCCGACCGAGGTTAGGGTTGAGAAGGTTTACGGGATAAGGAAGCGCGACCTCCCGATCGCGGAGTTCAAGCGCCTTTGCGAGAAGCTGACGAACGAGTACATAGGCAAGATGAAGGCGGCCATGAGGGCCCTCGGCTATTCGATCGATTGGTCCTTGGAGTATAGGACCATGGATCCCTCATATTACAAGCTGACCCAGCTCTCCTTCGTGATCCTCCATAGGATGGGGCGCCTCTATAGGGCCGATCATCCCGTCAACTGGTGCCCCCGCTGCGAAACCGCCATAGCGGAGGCGGAGGTCGAGTATGTGGAGTTGGGGGGCGAGTTGCATTACATCAGGTTCGAGGCGGATGGCCGACCGCACATGATAGACA
>JAWCOP010000126.1:0-3323 GCA_038847005.1 Bathyarchaeia archaeon
CCTCTTGGCCATAGCCGTGGCCTTTGCCTGCCACATCCTAAGGATCGTTGGGTATTATGGGGTGGGGCTGGCGATATCCGCCTTCATTTTATCATGCGTCCTTATCCGATACTCGCCCAGCCTCTGGGGCAGCATGGGGAAGAAATATAAATTCATAACGACCGGGATCGGGACCTATTTCCTAGCGTGGTCGATGGTCCTGATATTATTGAATACGCTCCAATACGGTTGAGCTCAAGCCGGATGCCGGCTTACTACTCGTGGTGCCGGTTAGCCCCCTTCCGCGGGCCCCATCTTCTCGAGGGCCTTCGCATATTCCACCATGCAACTGAAATATCCCCTATCGTACTCCGCATGGAGCTCGTCCTTCGAATGCTTTAGGAACTCCCTTTTCAGCTTCCTCAAGCCCTGTTTCGTTAATGCGTTCTTATTGAGGAAGAGGTATTTATCATTAGGGTTTTTATAAGCCAGCAGGAGGCCCTCGAGGGCCTTGATGAATCCCCGCTCCCATTCGGAGCCCCCCTCGCCCCTTACCCTCGATAGCTCCTTCTCAGCCTCGTTTATCTTCCTCTCGAGTAAAAATTTAAAAAAATTCTTAAGATCCATCTCCATGCGCGCATCATTTCCTCTTTTTCTGATCCTCTTCGGTGACATCCTTCACTCCGCTCGAGGTTATCTTGAAAACGCTCTCCCCCTCCGGAAGGTATGGGCTCGAAACGAGCTTCGCTATCCTGACCGGTCCACTCGCCGCCTTCCTGACGAATACCCTCGTGTGGGAGGTGTGGGCCACTATGTGGCCGCCCACTGCCTCCAAGGGGGCCGAGAAGAAGGCATCGGGCTTCGCCATGACCTGATTCGTGACGACGGCCGCCGCATTGAACGCCCTCGCGAGCCTGAGCAACTTATGCATATGATTGTTCAGCTTCTGCTGCCTCTCCGCCAGCATCTCCCTCCCCAAATATTCGCTCCTGAAGTGGGCCGTTAGGGAATCTATTATTATCAATTTTATGTTGTTATCCTTTATTATCTTATCGGCCTTCTCCAATATCAATATCTGGTGATCACTGTTATATGCCTCGCTATATATTATGCGCTGCGAAACGGAATCTGGATCCAACCCTAGGTCTTGGGACATCCTAACTATCCACTCGGGCCTAAAGGTTTGCTCGGTATCTAAGTAGAGCGCCCCCCCATCCAACCCCCCCTTATCGAGGGGCAGTTGAACGTTCACGGAGAGCTGATGGCAAAGGACGCTCTTGCCAACCCCATACTCCCCATAGAACTCTGTTATCGTTTGGGTTTCTATACCGCCGCCAAGGAGTTCGTCGATCGCCTTGCTGCCCGTCGTGAGCCTTAGGACGTTCTGCCTCATCCTTATGAGCTCCTTGGCCGGGATGAAGGTGAGCGCTATGCTATCCCGGGCCTCCGAGATGATCCTCTGGGCCTGCTTCTCCCCGATTCCGGCCGGGACAAGCTCCTTGACCGTTGCGGTCGCTAGGGATTCTATCGTATGGAAGCCCATCTCCCTGAGCTTATCCGCCGTCGCCGGCCCGACGCCCGGTATATCCTCTATGAACTCGTACTTCCTTTTCGCGGGTTCCGAGCTCAATATCGAATCTCCCGCCATCCCCATGAGGGGATTGAAGTTGCCCTTATATAAGCTTGAGGAGCCCAGAATGGGCCGGAGGGGCCGATGAAAATGCCCCTCGATCCCGGAAAAGGCTTTTATATGTTTACCCCAAAATCCCAGTCCAAGAGGGTGTGTCGGCGCTTTGGAGCCTTCGAGGAAACCCTTGAACCTCCTGATGAAGAGGTCGAATAGGGAGGTCATGATAAAGCTGAAGAACAACACGGAATATAGGGGGAAGATGGTGGATTGCGATAGCCACATGAACATAGTCTTGGAGGGGGCGACGAAATTCAACAACGATAGCCCCATCGCCAACTTCGGGAGCGTTATCGTAAGGGGGAGCAACATACTGTACGTTTGCATCCCCCCCGAATGAACCGCTCTATGCGCTTGGGCCGACCTCCGGGGCCCAAGCCTCCTAGGGCGGGCGCCCCGCTGCCCTTACGGCTTCGATCGGCTGAGCCTCCTCTCCAAGCAAGCCCTCACGAACCCTAGGTAGGGGGGAGAGGGCCTGTTGGGCCTCGATTTGAACTCGGCGTGGAACTGCGTCGCCATGTAGAAGCGCATCCCCGGCAATTCGGCTATCTCCATCCTCAGGCCATCCTCGCTCATCCCGGAGAAGACGAGCCCGCCGCGCTCCAAGGCCCCCAGATACCTCGGGTTAACCTCATACCTATGCCTATGCCGCTCGGTCACTATCTTGTCTCCGTAAAGGCGAATCGCCATGCTCCCCTCCTTCAGGACTATCCTATGGGCCCCGAGCCGCATCGTGGAGCCCATCAGGCTGATCGACTTCTGCTCCGGCATAAGGTCTATGACCGGGTCCTTGGTGAAGGGATCTATCTCGGTGCTGTTCGCGTCCTTGAACCCTATAGATCTGGCAAACTCCACTATCGAAAGCTGGAATCCATAACAAATGCCCAAGAAGGGGATATCGTTGGATCTGGCGAAGGATATGGCCCTTATCTTGCCCTCCGCGCCGCGGGCCCCGAAGCCACCTGGGATGAGTATCCCGTCGTAGCCCCTCAGGATCTCGAGCTCCCCCTCGTCTTCCTCGAACGCCTCCGTCCCGATCCAATCGATTTGCACCTTGGAGTCGCAAGCGGCGCCGGAGTGCTTGAGGGCCTCGTTAACGCTTACGTAGGAATCCGCCAATTCTGTATATTTCCCGCACATGGCTATCTTGACCGAATACCTCGGTTCGACGAACCTCCTCACGATGCCCCTCCAAGGGGCCCAATCGGGGGGGTTGCCCACCTTTAAGCCGAACCTTTCAACGAGATAATCCCCAGCTCCCTGCTCATCGAGTATCAAGGGGACCTCGTATATGCTCTCCACATCCGGGGAGGTGAATACCGCGCGCTCCTCGACGTTGCAGAATAGCGCGATCTTCTTCCTTGAAGTTTCCGAAAGGGGCTTTTTGCTCCTCGCGACTATGGCATCGGGCTGTATCCCGATCCTCCTGAGCTCTTGGATGCTGTGCTGGGTGGGCTTGGTCTTCTGCTCCCCAACGACCTCCAGCACCGGGACGAGGGTCACGTGGACGTTGATGACGTTCCCAAAGCCCTCCTCCAGCCTCATCTGCCTCGCCGCCTCCAGGAAGGGCATGCTCTCCATGTCCCCCACCGTTCCCCCTATCTCCACCATGCAGACGTCTGCCCCGCTCTTCAGGGCGGCCTGCCTTATCCTCCTC
>JAWCOP010000127.1:0-3274 GCA_038847005.1 Bathyarchaeia archaeon
CGGAGGAGCCACCATCGACGACCACACCCCCGAGGCCATCCACCGCCAGCACGTACATGGAGCATACGCAGGCCTCCAAGGTTCGGGCTTTATTGAAGCAGGTCACGATCACCGAGATCCTAGGAGCGCCCAATCGCTCCCCTCCGTCGATCTTTTAAATCCCCAATGGCTACCTTTCCAAAGATGCGGCCCGGTGTAGGATTCATGCACCAGGATTTTAACCTATTGCTTTCCACATCAAGGGGGAACGAGGGGAACGCCCGGAGCGAGATCTGGTACTTGCTCAAGGAGGTCGGCGATGAGGATCCGAAGGCGGGCTTCACCGGGATCTCCGGGCTCTTGACGGCCAAGACCGGATTGGAGCCCAAGGAGGCCGTAAGGAGGCTTAGGGGGATCCTCGTGGATAGGCCTTGGGAGTTCAAATACATCCTCAAGATAAAGCCGATCGAGCTCGTCGTTAGGACGGATCTGGATGAGATGATCAGGGCCATAGACGGGCTGAAGGGATCCATAGGGAATGGCGAGAGGTTCAAGATAGCCGTTGAGAAGAGGCGTTCGCCCTTGGAGTCCCGCGAAATAATAGATGCCTTGGCCTCTAGGATAGATAGGAAGGTCGACCTCGAGAATCCCGATTGGATCGTGCTGGTGGAGGTGATAGGCGCCATCACGGGCCTATCCGTCCTGAGGCCGGGCGAGATCCTCTCCGTGGAGAGGGAGAAGAGGGAGATGTATAAGCGCTAGGATCGGATCGACAATATGGCCGACCTCTCGATGATCGCCTTCCTCACGGCCTCGGGTGGATCCCTCCCTATGAAGCCCCTCATCTCCGCATCCGATATCCCAAAGGCCTTGATGATCCGCTCCAACTTCTCCCGGCTGGATATCGATAGGACCGAATCGCTTTCGCGGCCCCCCAAGGCTTCCGCTATGGCCTTGAGCGAGCCCAAGAGGCGCCCCTCCTCTTCGTCGATGGCAATGACGGCCAAGTTCTTGGTCCCGGGGCCCAAGCCGACCATCCCTATGGCGGCATCGATCTGCCTTTGCCCCGATGCGTAAAGCAATAATTCCGTTTCGAGGGCCTTGGATATCGGCTTCGCCCTAAAGCCCCTCGCGGCGTTCGCGGCGGCGCAGATCAAATGCTCGGGGCCCGCTATCAAATCGGCATCAAAAGCTTGGACGCACTTGGAACGCGAAGCGGACCTTATGGCGGCTAGGGTTTCATCGACGCCCCTATTATCGAACCCCTCCAAGCCCATGATCGCGGCGTAAAGCCCGAGCCCCTTGAGCTTAACTATTAAGGCCATCGGCCTAACCCGGGCGCGCGGGCTATTTAAGCCTTGGAGGCCGAGGGGCAATCGGGGCCTCGCGCTAGGGCCCCATATTTTAGGGGAAAATAAGCTATAAGCCAGCTCCCCGCCTTGAATGGAAGGGCGCGGCCGTATGGGCTTCCTCGTATTGAGCTGGGACGAGGTTTACGACCTATGCATTCGCTTGGCTGATAAGATAAGGGAGAGCGGGTTCTCCCCTGACGTAATAGTGGGGATCGCGCGGGGCGGATGGATCCCGGCTAGGGTGCTCTCAGACCTGCTGGACAACCCAAACGTGATGAACATGCGCATCCAGTTCTACGTCGACATAGGTAAGACGGAGAAGAAGCCGACCATAGTCCAACCCTTGGACGGCTCCATAAGGGGCAAGGCGATCCTGATAGTGGACGATGTGGCCGACACCGGGAGCAGCCTAAGGCTGGCGATCGAGCATGCCAAGGAACTAGGGGCCCGGGAGGTAAGGGTGGCCACGCTGCACTATAAGCCGACGAGCTCGATCGTGCCGGACTATTACGTTGGGGAGACGAGCGATTGGATAGTCTACCCCCATGAAAGGCGGGAGTTCATCGCCAAGATGGCCTCGAGGTTGAGGGGGGAGGGGAAGGGTTTTGAGGAGGTCGTGGAGGAGATGGCGAGGATCGGTTTCCCAAGGGAGCTCGCGAGGATCCTCCTCAAGGAATCTTGGCGATGAACGGTTTCAGGGGCCCAAAAGGCTATAAGGGCCCGTGCGGTGGCATCAAGGGATGATGTGGACTGACCTGCGCGGAAGGGCCTCGGCCCGGATCCGCTGGATCAAGCGCAAAAGGACCTGGGAGATCGGCATCTGGGTTGTGGGCCTATTAGGGCTGTTACAGTTCCTCTTGCTCTATTTCGGGTGAGGGCCATCCGCAGGCGGAGAGCTTCTACGCCGAGCTTCGCTGTAAACCGGCTCCTTGCCTTCCTCAAGGGCCTCATGGGTGCCTGCGTCCTCGGGTGCCCAAGGTCAATAAGAGGAAGCAGAGCAACAGCGCCACCACTGAAAGCCACTGGGCCATGGGCTCACTCCTCCTTGGTCGATCACCGCTTATAATAACACTTGTGAACACAAAAAGCTACGCGACTGGCGGGCCAACGGTCAAAGGCGGCTTGAGGATTGACCGTTGAGGGTGAGCAAGGCCAAGCAGAGAATAAGAGCGGTGATGGCCAGTGCGCTGTGCATGGAAAGCCTCCTGGTTGTGGGTTGCACACCTTAAGACGACGCACAGCGCCTTCTAGTTCCCGAATCGAGGCACACCGTAGAGCCACAGAGAGCGCAGGGGCTATCATGCATTTCCCTCCGCGGCCTCAGCGTCTCTGTTGTGAATTTCCCCCTCGTGGCGCCGTCAGGCGATCGGATGCCCATAAGGGCACACTACCAACACCGCAATAAGATCTCCAGGTCATCGGCGAGCATGTTGGGGTTATCGCTGGTGTAAATGCCGACACACACGGCATCGGTGGGGCGCATGTGGCGCGCGGCATAGGCCAGGGCAACGGCGGGGTCATGTCGCCCGGCGGCGAGGACCTTGTAGTGGATCACCGGCCGGCTCAGGCGCTGGATCAGGGCTACCCGCTCCTGGCGGTCCTCCTCGGCGTAGCGTTCCACCGCTTCGGGGTCGTGATGGGGCACATCCTGGCGTGGAGAGGGGTTGTAGTAGCTGACCATGTAAAAGTCCAGCTCCAGGTTGCTTTCTGCCCAGATGAAATCGGCGGGCATATGCCCGGCGATGCCGGCAGGAATGCCCGCCGCCTTGACGAACTCGGCGAAGGCGCGCAGCTCGTCGTAACGCTCGTGGGCGACGTAGTGATCCACGACGCCGCCGTGCAGATAGCACGCCGAGGCGCCGTGATCCAGACAGTATCGCGCCCCCTGGACCGCCGTCTCAGCCTTGGAGTCGGTCTGGGCGATCCAACGCATGGTGCCGCCT
>JAWCOP010000128.1:0-3257 GCA_038847005.1 Bathyarchaeia archaeon
CGACCTCAGGGAGCTCCAGAAGAGCGGCAGGATAGGGAGAATCGAGATAACCCTCAAATCCGAGAAGGACAAGACCACCGGGACTATAATCATACCGTCCAGCTTGGATAAAGTTTCGACGGCCATAATCGCGGCCGCCCTCGAGAGCGTCGATAGGATCGGGCCTTGCGAATCCAAAATAATCCTCGATAAGGTGGAGGACGTCAGGGAGGAGAAGCGCAAGGCCATCATGGAGAAGGCCAAGGAGATACTGAAGAATTGGATAATCGAAACGACCCCGAGCACGGAGGAGATACTCAAGGAGGTTTCCGAGGCGGTAAGGCAGGCGGAAGTGATAGAATATGGCCCCGAGAAATTGCCGGCCGGCCCGGAGGTCGATAGCGGTTCCCTCATAATAGTTGAAGGGCGCGCCGATGTGATAAACCTCTTGAAGTGCGGGATAAAGAACGTCATAGGGGTAGAGGGGACGAAGATCCCGCAGACGGTCATAGAGCTCGCGAGGAATAAGGAAACGACGGCGTTCCTCGATGGCGATAGGGGGGGAGACCTGATCTTGAAGGAGCTCCTCCAAGTTGCGGATATAGACTATGTGGCGAGGGCCCCCCCTGGCAAGGAGGTGGAGGAGCTAACGCCGAAGGAGATAATGAAGGCGTTGAGGGATAGGGTCCCGGTCGAAAGGATCAAGGAGGTCGAATCGGCCGCCCCAGCGCCCCGGATCGCGATGGCGTAGTTGCCGGAGAAGGTGCTCGGGGCGATTAGGGAATTGCGGGGCACGCTGGAGGCCCTGCTTTATGACGAATCTTGGAACGAGCTGGAGCGAATTCCGGTCAGCGAGTTGGCCGAGAGGTTGAAGGCATCAGAGGGGGTTAGGGCCATAGTGTTCGACGGCGTGGTGACCCAGAGGCTTCTGGATTTGGCGGAGGAGAAGGGGGTCAAGACGCTGATCGGGGACAGGGTTTCCGATCTGGCCAAGCGCCCATTGGAGGTCAAGGTGATGACGATGTCGGATGTCGCTCGCTGAGGCTCGGCTGGGCTTGGAAGTCCATCAGACCCCTAACGTTCGTTCCCAAAACCCGCTCTCCATCCATCCCAAATATGGATAGGATCCTGGAAGCCACCGGTATCAGCTGGTTATTTATGTAATATTCGGTGTCGATGTCCTCAATGGTGGCGTAAGCATATGGCTTCGCCCTCTCATGGATCTTCCCGCCCCCCTTAATTATTACATAGCCCACCTCATCGCCGGGGCCCAGCTCTATACCGTCGGCCAGTAGCCTCCTCGCGGCCTCCACATGCGGGGCTTTGACCTCATACTCCCCTATCGGCTTCGTTAGGGCCTTCCAAATTATGAAGTCCCGGAAGGGGACGGCCCTCGACCTAACCTCGCTTATATAGGATCGCGCGAACTCCACCGCCCCCCCGGGTCCCCCCTCTCTCAATACGGCCCTCAGCATCCCCTCCTGCATGGCCTTCGATGCCCCGGACCAATCTCCCCTTACGGCCTCCAAGCCCACTATGTCCAGATCGCCGCTTTCCATCAATCCCGCGTATCTCTTTTTGGATTCCATGAATAGGATCCTTTTGTATACCTTATCGATCTTTATCTCAACCCCAGTTTCCCTTACGACCTCCCTCACATATTCCTCGATTTTTGGATCGTTCTTGAGGAATATGGAATCCGTATCGCCGTATATGGGTTCAAGCCCCAATCCCCTCGCCACTTCAATGGCCCTCTTTATCGTGGCCCTGCCCAATGCGGCCGCCGATTCCGCGACCTCCTTCGAATACCATCTAGCTCCGGCCCATCCCGAATATCCATAACATGCGTTGAGGAGGACCTTCACGGCCCTCTCCCTCTCGGCTAGGGCCCTATGGGATGGATCCCCCCTCGGGATCCCCCTCAACCTGCCCTTTATTTTCTCCCTTTCCCCCATCAGCTTGGAGAGCACGCTCCTGTATAGTCCCTCCCTATCCTTCCTGAACCTATGCCCGACCTCTGGGATTTCGAAGGCATCGCCGCAATCCTCCCCGGGAGGGCAATACGTATCCGGTGATATGTTGTAAAGCATCATCAGGTTGGGATACATCGATTTAAAATCCAATACCACAATATTCTCATGAAGCCCGGGCTTTGGCTGTAAAACCATGCCCCCCTTATAGGCAGCGTGCGGCCGCTCCACCCTTTTCGGTATGAGCTCCCCAACCACGCGAGCCCCCCTCATCATTAGCGAATCGACCCTGAACCCTACGGCGGCAGCCACCGCCTGATCCAAGGGCAATCCGGTTATGTTGGAAATGGCGATCGCGAAATCCATGAGGGCCTCATGGCACCTCGTTAGGACGTCAGTCCTTTTCGCGAAATGCTCCCTTAAGCGCTCCCGGCCTCCCGCGCTCCCCCATTCCCTCGCCAGCTCCACCTCATCCAGATCCGCGATTCCCCCCCTTTCAACAACGCCGAGGAACTCGGCAAGGTTGCTCAAGGCCTTATGTTTGACTTCAGGGATATCATCCATCAAATTCAGGAGGTCCAAGTTGGCCCTTCCCGTGATCGATATATGGCCGTAAACGCTCCTGTGAGGGGGCTCCCCGCCCCTCCCCACCTTCAAGGGGATCCCGCCGAGCCTGGCCCGCTCCATCAGGTAGGGCCAATCGAACCGATTGCTCCCGAAGCCCACGATCAAATCCGGATCCGCTTCCTCGATGAGCTCGGAGAACCCCCTTATGGCGCTGGAATCCCCGTCGCCTTCGGCGGGGAAGACCCACTCCTCGCCGGATCCGCTTTTGGTGAAGATCCCCCTAACTGGGTCCATCGATGGTCGGGGCGATCCCCTCGATCCCGGGCAGAGGATCGAGAAGGCCAAGGATCTAAGGCTCGGCCTCTCCACTTGGGCCTCAATAGCCCTCGGGGGCGAAACGGCCTCGTAGGCCCGATCGACCCGAACGCCCGATTCGATCGGTGCCTCCCGGGCCTCGACCTCATGCCACGAGCAAGGCCGCACATCCCCATCGATCATATACTTCGTCGAGAAGCGGACGTCATCCTCGAGAACGGCCTCAACCCCCTTGGCCCTGGGGAGCACCTCGGCGCCCTTCGCTAGGGATTTATGATCCTTGAAAACGACCCTTACGGCATCCCTCTCCCTCCCAAAATATCTCCTCCTCTCGAGCCCAAGGTCCAAGATCCCGCCGCATTCCCCCGAAAGCCTCTTTACTTCATCGAGGGTCGGGGCAGGATCCTCGCTGGGATTTATCAATAG
>JAWCOP010000129.1:0-3236 GCA_038847005.1 Bathyarchaeia archaeon
TTTCGGCTTATTTCGCCGAAATTTCCCTTTCTTTGATTTTCCTCGCCGAGAAAGGGCTGGAAATGGGCCCCATTCGGCCGGAATTTGAAAAACTTGATTTATTTGATTTTAATCAAGATTTCAAAAGGGCCCCTTCGCGACCCCTCCCCCCTATAGGGGGGGTCAACGGCGTTATAATCGCGCCGCTGAGGATCCACATGGCCCCGGAGGCGGGGCGCTAAAATTTCCTCTTCAACGGGGTTTTATCGAAGTCCCCGTCGTTCGAAATTATCTCCCTCGCGCCCGCCCCGAGCGCGGTGGCCAAATGGATCGAGTCCTCGTAATCGAGGCCGTATTCCTCCATCAACCCGAGCGCCCGGGAGAGGTATTCGGCCCTGAGCGGTTCGATGGAGAGCCCCCTAAGGTTCGCGATCGAGTTCACGACTCCTCCAACGAAGCGCGCATCCCCCAAGCTCCTCTTCGCCAAGCCCGCGATTATAACGAGCGCTTCGTAAACCGTTAGGCTGGATGTGGCGTATTTCCCGCGGGGGGCCTCCTCGATCCTCTTGACCCATTCATATGCCCTCCTCCCAAAGGAGGGGTGGCCGCCGAGCCAGTATATGAAGGCATTGATGTCTACGTACGTTTCGGCCTCCACCGCTCCTTCAGCACCTCAGCCAAGAACCCGTCCAGATCCCTGGGCCATTCTTCCACCTTGAAGGCCCCGAAGTACCTATCGGCGATCGGCCCGAGGGGCTCGATGACTATGCTTTTCCCCTTCGCCGCAACGATGACGTAGTCCCCCTCCCTCACCTCGGCCATCCTCCTGAGGCCCTTCGGAATTACCACCCTGCCCTTCCCATCGACCTTGACCACTTCGGCCATTTTAGCCCACCATGAGATAATTTTCCCACCTATTTAAAAATTCCCACTAAAGCCAGCATCTATTGAATGAGGGGAAGAGGTAACAAGGGTCCCTCATCGCCAAGCTCAAGAAGGGCCTGATCTGATGGGGGATATTGCCCTCCCGGATCCTTGGGCCCGAAGGGGGGTCGGAATCGCTTAAATCATGGCCCGAGGCGGATGGCAACGGGGCATCGGGGCGCCGGGGATGGCCTCGCTCAAGGAGATCGTCGACGCCCACATGCGAATGGTCCCGGGGCTGGGGGAGCATTGCGATCGCTGCCTCAGGACGGAGAGGTGGGGCGGCAGAGTCGTTTCCATGGTCGTCGACGCGGCCTTCACCTCGATAGGCCTGAACTATTTCGCGGCCGTCGTCCCGAAGGTCGAGGAGTTCAATAGGAGTTTCGTGGAAACCGGGAGGATAAGGGATCTCAAGGGGCTGGCCGAGGCCGATATAAACGAATTGAGGAAGATATGGAAAAACGGGAGGTCGTGGGCCGTCGCCAAGGGTATCGCCTCCCACCTATCGACCTTGAGCGGGGACGACAGGTCGGCCCTGAGGGCTTGGGCCAAGGATGCGCGCTTGGAGGGTTGGAGGGATGACCCGATCGGGGGGATAAAGGGCGTCGGCTTGGTGACCTTCCAATACCTGAGGATGATGGGCGGCATCGATACCGTTATGCCGGATAAGATCGTGAAGAGGGTGATAAACGGGATCTTGGCCGAGGCGGGGCTGGAGCCCGAGGGCGACGACGTTCGATTCATCAGGAGGGCCGAGGAGGTCGCCTCGGCGTGCGGATATAGGCCCATAGAGCTTTGCTGGATGACATGGCTGATACAGCCCGAGGGGGAGAGGAGGAGGATGGAGAAATACGCGAGCCTGCTCCCCAAGATCTGAGGGGGGCCAAACCCCCGGATGGACGCGCCGATCGATGAATTGAGATTTTATATCCGGCCCGGGGATAATGTACAATGGGGATCTGGATGGGGGCCGCCCATCGCCCGGCATCGGCCTCCTCCGAATCCCCATTTGGGCGATCGCTTTGGGAGCTGGGCCTGAATGGGGCCCATCACGCGCCGGAGCCATCGCCGCCTCAGTTCGGTGAGCGGGGATGTGGGATGCGCTCAAAGCGATGTGGAATGCATCCAGGGTAGCTTGGAATATGTCCAGGGAAAGGGCCAAGCAACTCGAGGAGCTGGAGGCGATAGGGAGGAATTATAGGCTTCCGTTTTCGAATGCCCCGAGGCATTTCTTGGATAAATTCCCGGTTTGGTCCTTTTCGAATATCCCGGGATATTCCTTGGACCAATTGCCGATCTGGCCGAAGGAGAGGGACGTGATCGAGGGTTGGAGGAGCGGCCGGGAAACGATCGTCCATAGGAGAGTGATCATATACGGCGCGCCCGGCCCCGATTTGGCCGAGGCGGCGAGGGCATTGGCCATTTTGGTGAGCTGCCTCTATGGCTTCGGATTCGGATCCGGCGCCCTCTTCATCAGGGCCGGCGGGGACCTTCATGCCCTTTTGAGCGCGCTCGAGGGAGCGCCGAGATATCCCCTATGCTTCCTATTCGTTGGCGATGCGGCCCAAATACCATTCGCCGAGGAGGAAATAACGGGCTTCTTCAACCAGATCCCCATCCGCTTGAAGAGGAAGGGGCAGGGGATCGGGTTCGTGGTCACGATCTTCGCAACCCATGGGCTCGGGGATTGGCTGAGGGAGCCGTTGATGGGCCTCGCCGACCTATATTTGATCAATTCCGTCCCGAGGAACGGTGATGAGCTGAGCGCGGCCAAAGGGCTGGTCGGGGGCGATGAGCTAATAAGGGCATTATCGATCATAAAGGCGCATTCGCATCGATGCCCGATCGCGAGGACGGCCTCGATAGCCATAATCCCCCATAGGAGCGTCCTATGCGCCATCCCCTACCTGAAGGGGCTCGGCGATTTCCTCCGCGAGGTCGCGGCGGAGCGGGGCGATGGCTGAGGGGTTGCCCGCAACCCGGCTTCGGGATGCGAATTTATCTATGCGCGCCGAGAGCGCCCCCGGCGGAATCCGAAACCTTTTTAAGGCGTTATGGCTTAAAATGAGCCGAAAGGGATCATTGGGCGAGGAATCTTGGTAGATATTGCCCAAGTATTGGGTAATATGCTCGGGAGCATAATCTCCGCGATCCCATCCGTCATCGCCGCCATAATAGTCATCCTGATAGGATATGGGGTGGGCACGGTCGTCGGGAAGGCCGTCGATAAAATAATAGAGGGGGCCGGCATAGAGAGGGCTTTCGATAGGAGCAGGGCCGGCAAGGCTTTCAGGGATGCGGGCTTGGATTTCTCCACCTTCATCGGGAGCCTA
>JAWCOP010000130.1:0-3229 GCA_038847005.1 Bathyarchaeia archaeon
CTCCAAGGCGATTTTTGGGGAAAGGGGCATGGATCCCTTGGAGGTTAGGAGGGTCGTCAAGGAGGTCATGCAGGCCAAAGCCTCGGTGATCAGGGATGGAGGGGGCCTCGAAGAGGGATTGAGGATCGCGACCGGATTAAGACCCATTAAATTCGATGCCGCCCCTAAGCCCCATCAGGCCCAAGAGGCGGCCAATATGCTCATGGTCTCCTGGATGATACTATGGGCCGCGCTCCAAAGGGAGGAGAGCCGAGGCTCGCATTTCCGAAGGGATCATCCCTCGCCAAAGAGCGATTGGCTTAGGCATATTTCCATCAGGAAGGACGTGTCGGGCTTTTGATGGTGATGGAGCGATTAGTAGATTTCTAAAAATAAAAATAATGGGGCTTATCCCTACGGCGGACCGGTGTATGGGAAGTACTTATGGTAGGGCTTGGACCTCGGATATAGATCCAAGTTGGCCAGCTTTTGCATTGAAATGGCATCGACGGGGCAGAGCTCTGCGCAGAGCCCGCATCCGGCGCACTTCCTCAGGTTCACCCTAGCCTTATTGTTCGGCGGGACCAGATCCATCGCGAAGTGGAAGCAGGTGCGCTTGCATATGCCGCAGCCCGTGCATTTGTCCTCGTTGACGACCGCGTAGATGCCCGGGGCCCCCCTCTCGACCTTATCGGCGGCGACTATATACGGCAGGGCTATGCCCTTCATATCCTTGAGGCTGGAATAGCCGTGCTCCTCCATGAACTTGACCAGCATTGCCCTCCAAGCCTTCACTATGTCATATCCCTGTATCATAACGGCCGAGCAGCTTTGGACCACATCGGCCCCGACCATTATGAACCTCACGACGTCCTGCCAATCGTAAACGCCCATGTTCCCCATTATCGGGACTTGGACCTTCCGCCTGCTCTTGGCGACCCATTTGAGCGAAAAGCCTATGAGGTATGGGCCGCCGAAGCCCGTTATCGAGCCGAACGGATAGGGCCTAGCCTTCTCTATGTCTATCCAGATCCCGGAGATCCTATGGGAGAGCGTCAGGCATGGGGCGCCGGCCTTCTCGAACCTATCGGCCCATATATCCACCTCGCCGACTTGGGACGAGATCTTCGGGGAGAACGGTATCGCGAGCTTCCTCTTCGCCAGCCTCACGACCTCCTCGCCCATTTGGACGAGCCTCCAGCCGAGCATCGGGCCCTCCTCCTTCGTCCCCGGTTCGCCGGCGTAGGGACAGCCGAAGTTGAGCTCGACCATGTCGGCCTTCGTCCCGTTTATCAGCTCCATGTACTTCTCCCAAGTCTCCATATCGCTCGCCATTATGCTGGCTATGACGACCCCATTCTCCCCGACCAGCCTCTTCGATTCGTTCACATCCTTCTCGTAGTCCTCGGGACTGAGGTCCGAGGCGTCCTCGATGCAGGTTATCGTATAGCTACGGGGTATATGCTGCGGATAGCCCGGCTGATCCTTGAGCCAGAAGACCTTGAACCTAGGGCGGGCGTAAACCCTGCTATGCTCAGCCGGGAATAGGGTCTTTAGGACGGCCCCTCCCCAGCCCGCCTCTATCCCAACCTTGACGTTCTCCGCGTGCATCGTCGGGGTTGCCGAGGAGAGGACGAAGGGGTTCGGGAAATGGACACCGCAGATGTCGGCCGAGATGTCGACGGACTTGGCCTCTGGCTCCTTCTTGCCGAAGGGCATTGGAACCACCTGCGCCCTTTTCGGGCCCATGAATATTTATCCTTTTCCCACCACTTCGCACCGAGGCCCATTTTAATGATCATTGGGCCGGCGGGCCCCGCTCCCCAATATGAGCGCCTCCAAAAATGTTCGGCGATCGCGCTACTGGCCGATCCCTAGGCCGATCTCGGAGAGAAATCCATCAGGGCCGAGGCGGGCGCTCGCCGCCCGCGCCATCGTCCCCAATCCAATGCCAATAGGAGCGCGAATAGTATCAAGCTGAGGAAATCCGTGATCGGCTCCGGGATGAACGCCATGAATGCGGAGGCCAAGAACGCGAGCCTTATGGGCCTCGGGATCTCCGTGAACGCGTGGCCCATGAGCGCGATCGAAACTGAGGTTATTATTATCATGGCCTTGGCGAAATACAGTGCGATCTCCAATGGGGAGCCCCCCATAAGCAATTGGGGATGCTGAACGAAATAGAATGGGACTATGAAGCTCGGTATGGCGTATTTGAAAGCTTGCCATCCAACCTCGCTCGATTTGCAGCCCGCTATGCCCGCCGCAGTATAGGCGGCCAAGGCCACGGGAGGTGTCACCATGGAGAGGACCGCGAAATAGAAGCCGAACATATGGGCCGCCATCGGGGGAACCCCCATGCGAATCAGGGATGGTATCGCCAAAGCTGCGACCGTGATGTAGGCCGCCGTGGTCGGCATCCCCATCCCCAAGATCAAGCAGACGACCATCGTTAGGATGAGGAGCATTGGAAGGTTTCCGCCCGATGCCTCGATCATTATATTCGTCAGCTTAAGCCCCAAGCCCGTCAGTATCAATGCCCCGACTATTATGCCGGCTATCGCACAAGGGATCGCGACCTCCACCGACGCTTTGGCGCCGTCGATGAGCGCCTCCGGGATTATGCGGAGGTCCCCAAGCCTCCTCCTCGCCAAGATGGGCAAAATGGCGACCGCGGCCGCCGAGATAACGCCAACGAACGCCGATAGGGTTTCGCTATACCCCAACGAGAGGAGGTAGACCATTATGAAGAGGGGACCAAGCATATAGCTCCTCGCCAATAGAGACCTCAAATCGGTCCGAATCCTCGAGCGCCCTAAGCCGAGCTTCACGGCCTCAACGTCGAGGACTATGTAAAGCGCCACATAGTAGAGGATCGCCGGAAGGATCGCGGCCACGACTACGTCCCAGTATCTGACCATCATTATCTGCGCCATGACGAAGGCCGCCGCCCCCATGACGGGCGGCATTATCTGGCCCCCGGTGGAGGCCAAGGCCTCTATGGCGGCCGCCTGATGGGCCCTATAGCCGCTCCTCCTCATCATGTTGATCGTTATCGGCCCATCGACGGCGACGTTCGCGACGGCGCTCCCGCTTATCGTTCCAAAGAGGGAGCTGGCTATGACCGGGACCTTGCCCGGGCCCCCCCTGAACCTCCCCACCGCGGCGTTCGCTAGGTCGAAGTAGAAATCCCCGAGCCCGGTCTTCTGCAGGAACGCGCCGAAGAGTATGAACATGAACACGAAGGTGG
>JAWCOP010000131.1:0-1939 GCA_038847005.1 Bathyarchaeia archaeon
CCGTAAACCCTCCCGTATAATAGGATGGCGTTAGCCTTGACCGATTCGGAATCGGGTATGGAGGCGAGGATCCCCCTCGAGATCCCGCCCAAGGGGGCGCTTATTATTATGACCCCGTTCGGGGCCGCCCAGCCCTCCGGATCGGCCGAGGCCACCTCATAGGCCGCGGCCACTCCCCCGGTCGAGTAACCGGCCAAGAATATCGCGCTATGGCCCGCCCTCGAGGCCCATTCCCTAACGGCCCTCAGCTGCGGCCCGCCCGGGCTATACCTGAGGGCCGGCCCGCTCCATGGGGCGACATCGCCGCCCCAGGGCTGATCGAGCGTGGGGGCCAAGACGCCGTAGAGGCTCGCGAGGTCGGCTATGAGGCGCATCGTCCCGAATGATTCCAGCTCGTATGGGTTAACGGTGATATGATATGGGAGGGCGTGCCCCCCTCCGAGCCAGATCACGCACGCGCCGCCGCCCGGCCTACCCCAATAATGCCATTCCGAATCCCCTATTCGCACCTTGGCCGGCTTGGCCGGCAGAGGGCTCGGCGCTGATGGCCCGGGCCCAACGACCCTTATGGAGAAATCGCGCCTCGCCCCATCCGGCTCCCGCCAATAATTCCCATGCCAAACCCTGCTGACGGCCGTTAGGTTCCAAACGCCGGCTTCGAAGGGCGCCAGGGCCCTGAGGGAGAATTGCTTGGAGCCCGAGCCCGTCAAATAATACCTGACGCAATCCGCTATCCCGGTAAAGCCCCCGGCGAAGATCCCGAGATCCGCGATCGTCCAGCCGCTGTAGGAATATTCGATCGCGACCTTGACCTCGAAGGGATCCCCGGCCCTCACCGACGCCGGATGCTCCACGCCGGCGATCCTAAGGATCGGCTCGCCGATCGCCCCGGAGGCGATGGGAATCCGCGGCGGGAGGGATAGGAGGAGCGCTAGGGCGAAGGCGAGGGCCATTGCCCCCCGCCGCCCAAATAAAAAGCCCCCGTTCCCAAATCCCAAGCGAGCCCCGCCCCCGATGATCCCGACCTTCGCCCATGCCGTTTAAAAAGCTCCCCCATCCCGGCCGGGCCTCGCTGGGATCGGCGCTTGAAACCGTTTTAAAGCGCCCCAGCGAAAGCGATCCCCCGGGGGATTCCTTGAGGCGCGCGATGTTCTTCGATAGGCTCGAGGGCGATTGGGTCCGCTGCCGGCTCTGCCCGCACGAATGCAGGATCCCGCCCTCCGGAAAGGGGATATGCGGCGTCAGGGAGAACCGGGGCGGGGAGCTTTGGAGCTTGGTCTATGGAAAGCTGGTGGCCAGGGCCGTGGACCCGATAGAGAAGAAGCCCCTTTTCCATTTCCTGCCCGGCTCCAAGTCCTATTCTATAGCGACGGTCGGCTGCAACCTCCGCTGCCTCAATTGCCAGAACTACGAGATATCCCAATCCCCCAAGGAGGGCGATGGCGGCGGGATATTCGGCGAGGAGGCGGATCCGGAGGAGGTCGTCGATGAGGCGATCATAACGGCCTGCGATACGATAGCCTATACATATACGGAGCCCACCGTATTCTTCGAGTTCGCCCACGATGTGGCCTCCTTGGCGAAGCGGAGGGGCATCAGGAACCTATTCATAACCAATGGCTACATATCCGAGGAGGCCCTGAGGGAGATCGCCCCCCATTTGGACGGGGCCAACGTGGACCTGAAATCCATCTCGGAGGATTTCTATGGGAGGATCTGCGGGGCTAGGCTGGAACCGGTCCTGAGGGCCATAAGGCTATACAAGGAGCTGGGGATATGGATAGAGGTGACGACCCTGCTGATACCGACGCTCAACGATGGCGAGGAGGAGCTGAGGGCCATTGCGAGGTTCATAAGGGGGATTGGCGAGGGGATACCTTGGCACATAAGCCAATTCTACCCGATGTATAAGCTAACGAGCCTCCCCAGGACCCCAGCG
>JAWCOP010000131.1:1949-3223 GCA_038847005.1 Bathyarchaeia archaeon
TATATACGGGCAACGTGCCCGGCCTCGAGGGGGAGAATACCTATTGTTATGGCTGCGGGGAATTGCTCATCAGGAGGATCGGGTTCTCGGTCCTACAGAACAAGCTGAAGGGCTCAAGATGCCCCCGCTGCGGCTCCGAGATAGATGGGGTTTGGGGTTGATGCCGGTATGATCGAGCCATCGTGGGCGATCCAAGCCGAGGGGCTGCTGAGGGCCACCGTCGCCCTCTTCGTCATAGTGGATCCCTTGGGCAACATGCCCATCTTCATGGGCCTGACGAGGGATATGGATAGGGGGGAGAGGCGGAGGGCATTCAGGGACGCGGCCCTCTCGGGCTTGGCGCTCCTATTGTTCTTCGCGCTATGCGGGGAGCTCGTCCTCTGGCTCTTCTCGGTATCCCTCTCGAGCTTCAAGATAGCCGGCGGGGCCCTGCTTTTGATAATAGCGGTGAGATTGCTCGTGCATGGGGAATGGCGCGGGGGCCAGGGGGCCAAGGGGTCGGCGATCGTCCCCTTCGGCTTCCCGCTCATGGTCGGGCCCGGCGCGATCACCGCCACAATGGTTAGCATAAGGGCCTACGGCGTCCCGGCCGCTTGCCTATCGGCCCTGATGGTCTTCTCCGCCGCCCTTCTGATCTATAGGTTCGTCGAGCGCATCTACGGGGCATTGGGGGAATCTGGGTCGGCGATTGTCGCCAACGTCATGGCCATATTCACGGCCGCGATAGCGGTCCAATTCATCCTCGATGGGATCTCGGCCCATATCTCCGGGCTTTGGGCTTGAGGGCCCGCCATACCTTTATAATCGCCCGCCCCGCCCTCAAGGCCTTCGGCAAGGCGCATTGATATGGGGAAGGATCCCGAGAATCGCGGGGATGATGCCCTGCTAAGGGAGAGGATGGGGAGGATAAGGAGGAAGATAGCCGTAATCAGCGGCAAGGGCGGGGTCGGGAAAAGCGTAGTGGCGGCGAACCTCGCGGTGGCGCTGGCTTGGAGGGGGCACCCCCACGCCGTCGGGATATTGGACGCGGACCTACACGGGCCCTCGATACCCAAGCTCCTCGGGATGGGCGGGGACCTATTGGAGGCGGATCCCGAGGGCATCCGGCCGGCCGAGGGGCCGTTGGGCATAAGGGTCGTTTCGATGGGCTTCCTTTTGCCGACCGAGGATACGCCGGCCGTTTGGCGGGGGCCGATAAAGATTAAGGCCATAAGGCAATTCCTCTCCGAGGTCCTTTGGGGGGATCTGGATTACCTGCTCATAGATTTGCCCCC
>JAWCOP010000132.1:0-3212 GCA_038847005.1 Bathyarchaeia archaeon
GCCCACGACGTCGCCGAATGGCTCAAGAAAACCGATATATGCCTGATACCGGTCGGGAGCTGCGAGCAGCATGGGCCTGCGGCCCTGCTCTCCACCGATAGCCTTGGCGCATGGATAGTGACCAAATGGGCCGCGGAGAAGGCGCAGGTCCTCCATACGCCCTTGGTCTGGTTCGGCTATTCGCCCCACCACATGAGGCCGCCGGGCTCCGGGGCCGGTACGATAACCGTAAGGGCCAGCACCTATGAGGCCCTGATGTACGACATCGGTAGGAGCCTCATCCACCATGGCTTCAACAAGCTGATCTACGTCACGGGCCATACCTCGAACATAAAGGTCATAGACCCAATACTCAGGATAATCAAGTACAAGACTGGGGCCTTCACGGCCTTGTTCAGGGCCGATGCCGAATTTTCCCCATTGATGCCTGAGGTCAGAGCGATATTCCAAAACCCGCCAGATGAATGGCCGGGATGGCACGCGGGCGAGGACGAGTTCTCGCTCTGCCTGATGTACCATCCCGAGGCTTGCTCTTGGGAGAGGGCCGTTTGGAAGAAGAGCGACGTTCACGCGCCCAAGTACCTGCCGCAGGATAAATTCGGCAAGAACGCGGGCAACCCCTACGTGATCTTCAAGGGCCAAGATCAGATGATCTACCTGCCAATGGAGCATCACGAATATTGTGATACCGGCATAGTGGGGAACCCGGCCAACGCGAGCGCGGAGAAGGCGGAGAAGATATACAGGATCTGGGCCGATAAGTTCGCCGAGTTCATAGAGGAGGTCAAGAAGCTGAAGGTCGAGGTAAGGAACAGGGAGTTCGATGATAGGATCTAGCTTCGATCCTTTTCTTTATTGAAAGCAATAAATTGTTTATTTTTTGATCCTCGTTTAGCTAAGGATTATAAATTGGTCCTATAATCATCGG
This sequence comes from Bathyarchaeia archaeon, assembly GCA_038847005.1. GTDB lineage: Archaea > Thermoproteota > Bathyarchaeia > 40CM-2-53-6 > CALIRQ01 > CALIRQ01. The sequence goes on from JAWCOP010000132.1 coordinate 929, forward strand.
AGTGGTGGTCATTCTTGCCCGAGAAGGGAAAGGCCGCTGTGATGGTAGGGTTCAACAAGCCGTTCGAGGTCAGGGAATATCCTTTGCCGAAGGTTGAGCCGGGCGCCATATTGGTCAGGATGCTATCGGCGGGCGTTTGCGGAACCGATGTCCACACATGGCTCGGCCATACGGGCGGGAAGGTCCTCTCCTTCCCAGTGATATTGGGGCATGAAAACGTGGGGGAGATCGCGGCCCTCGGGGAGGGCGTGGAGAGGGACTGGGCCGGGGAGCCCATATCGGTCGGGGATCGAATCACCTGGCCCACGACGATAGGCCGATATTGCTATCGATGCTACAACTGCGTCGTGGCCGGCTATCCCAATAAATGCCTCAATAGGAGGACGTATGGAGCGGCGCTATCGTGCGATAAGCCCCCGCATTTCACCGGTGGATGGGCCCAATATTGCTACCTCTTCCCGGAGACGGCCGTCTTCAAGCTCCCGAAGGACCTGCCGGCCGATGCTCTCGTGGCCACTGGCTGCGCGGCGCCGACGATGATCCACGCCGCCGAAAGGGCTGGCATAAGGGAGGGGGACACAGTCGCCGTCCAAGGGAGCGGGGCCGTTGGCCTTTTCGGAACCATAATCGCCAAGGAATCGGGGGCGGATAAGGTCATCGTGATCGGCGGGCCGAAGGAAAGGCTGGAGCTGGCCAAGAGGTGGGGCGCGGATCATACGATAGACATATCGGAGGTCAGGGATCCGGGGGAGCGCATAAGGCTTGTGAAGGAGTATTCGATCGGGGGGCAGGGCGCCGACGTGGTATTCGAATGCTCCGGCGTCCCGAACGCCTTCGCGGAGGGCGTTAGGATGGCCCGGGACGGTGGGACGTACGTGGTCGTTGGCCAATTCATGGACGCGGGCCCCGTTGAGGGCTTCCATCCGTTCTGGGTAACCTTTAAGCACATAACGATCAAGGGCTCTTACTCATGGGAGCCGAGGCATACTTGGAGGGCCGTGAGGTTCATGTCGAGGACCAACTCAAAATACAAGTTCGCGGACCTCGTTTCCCATAGGTTCCCGCTGGAGGAGACAACGAAGGCCGTTGAGATGGTCAGGGATTGGAAGGTCGTGAAGGCCGTTCTCGATCCATGGATGTAGAAACCCGATCTCAATTCTTTTTTGATTCATAAATGATATTAGCGAATCTTATTGTTATGTGTCGATTTAAATTTTTAGGAAACTAAATTGAATTGATCCCCTTTTCAGGCTTTCATTAAGATGATCGCTCAAAGTCCTTGAGTCCACGATGCTTGTGAAGGCCCTCCGCGATCTCGAACCCCCTCCCCAAGGCCCTCAGGTTTAACTCCTCCGTCCCCTTCGGCGCCGTATCCCTGACGGATCTCTCCAAGGCCCCCTTGGAAACCAAGCCGGTTAGGCCGCCCAAGGCCCCCAGCATGACCACGTTGGCGACGACCCTCCTGCCGAGCTCATCGGCGGCGAGCGTGGCGGGGACCCGATAAGCCCTAGGGCGGATCTCACCCTCATCGAATCGCACTAGGCTGGAATCCACTATCAAAGTCCCCTCGGGCTTCAAGCGATCTATGTACCTATCGAAGGCCTCTTGGCTCATGGCCACGAAGACGTCCGGCCTAATTACCATGGGGTAATCTATCTCCCCATCAGATACCACGACCTCGGACCTGCACGCGCCCCCCCTAGCCTCGGGCCCATAGGATTGTATCTGGATGGCGTTCTTCCCCTCGTAAAGCGCTATGGCCCTCCCGAGGATGACGCCCGCGAGTATTATCCCCTGCCCGCCGAACCCGGCGATCAATATCTCGGTGCGGCCCTCAGGCATGGCTATTCCCTCCAGCTCTTTTAATCAGCTCCATCCTCATCGCCGAGAACTCCGGCCTCTGGCGATCGACGAACTCCCCCACGATTATCTTCCCCCTCAACCCTTCCTCCGACATCCTAGCCGCCTGCTCCTTCGTGACGGACATCCGCTGGATAGCCCTCATCATCTGAGGCCCATCGCCCAGCCGGTTCCTCCTGCCGTACGTGGTGACGCATTGGGAAACGATCTCTATGAAGGAGAAGCCATCCCTTTGGAGGGCCTTCTTTATGGAGTTTATGGCGGGCCTGGCGTGGAAGGTCGTCCATCGGGCCACGTCGGTGGCCCCGGCCGAGGCGACGAGCTCGCATAGGTCGAACGAGGGCTCCTCGTTCCCGAAGGGCGTCGTCGTGGTTATGGAGCCCAAGGGCGTCGTGGGAGATACTTGACCCCCGGTCATGCCGTA
>JAWCOP010000133.1:0-3191 GCA_038847005.1 Bathyarchaeia archaeon
TAGCACCTCATGCCCTCGAATACGGCGGTCCCATAGTGGAGGGCATGCGTGAGGACGTGGACCTTGGCCTCGTCCCAATCGACGAATTTGCCATCCATCCATATCTTTTCAGTCTTTTCCAATCGAACTCCCCTTTCCGCTTTGGACAGCGTTTGGTCTTTTAGTTGGATTTCAAAAGAAAAAGGTTTTTGGAGGAGCTGAAGGGGCCTCAAGCTCAATGGAGGCGGATCCTCAGGTGGAGGGCCAAGGGGCACGCCAAGAACCCCGCCACCACCGGGTATAGGAAGGCCGTTTGGAAGCCGAAGGCATCCGCCAGATAGCCTATGACCATCGGGGAGAGGGTCCCCCCCAAGAGGCCCGACGAGGTGTTCACCAGGCCGATGACCTTGGCCCTATCCCCGGGCGAGGTATTGTCGGAGATGGCGGCATAGGTCACAGGGAAGAAGGCCGAGCCCGCCATAGCTTGAACGAGCATGGAGGCGATCATCGCTGGGCCATAGGGGGCGAAGGCCACCCCCACCGTGGAAAAGGCCGTAACTAGGACTATGGCCACCAGCACCTTGAGCCTTCCGATCGCGTCCGATAGGAGGCCGCCCGCGAGTTGGCCGATGGCCCCTGAGAACCTCGTGATCCCCATCAAAAAGGCGGCGAAGGCCGCGTCCGCGAGAGAGGAGCGGACCATATATAGCGGTATCATGGATATGAGGCCCAAGTTTGCCGACCATACAAAGCTGACCAATAATACGGTTGGTATATAGAGGCCCAACGGCCATCCCCCTCCCCCGGGCGCCTTATCGACCCTTTTGACGGCCTCCTCCCGCTTTGGGGCGATGATCAGGAACGCGATCGCTATCAAGGCCCCGGGGAGAGCCCAAGCCCTTAGGCATCCATCCCATCCAAGCGAGGACAGCATGGCGCCGGCCCAGAGGGGGCCGGCCATCTGCCCTATTGGGGCGGCCGTTTCGTGGATCCCGATGATCGTCCCCCTCCTCCCCCTACCATAATGCTCCGAGAGAAGCGTCAGGGCCTGCGGGAGGTAAACCCCGAGGCCCAAGCCCGCGACGAAGGCGAGCATCGCCATGGCGGGGTAGGACGTAGAGATCGATAGGAGAAATGCGAACGCGGCCGAGAGGGCCGTCCCGAAGACTATGATATTCCTAGGCCCGAATCTGGCCGAGCAGAGGCCCGAGGGATAGGCCGAGATGGCGTATCCGAAGTTAAGGGCCCCGACCAAGGCGCCGGCCATCCAATTGGGTATCGAGAGCGATGCCTGTATGGGGGGCAGGAGGGCCGGGACCATCATCCTATAGGCGAAGTTCCAGAACCACGCGAACCAGCTTATGAGTAATAGGGCATGTGCGAACCTCGCCGTGGGGCCAGAGCTCCCCATATCCTTTCCTCCTTTGGCGACTCGTTGAATGATTATCGGCGGATGCCGATCTTCGTTAATTGTTTTTAACCTTTATGGAATGCAATCGCATCCCTCTCTTGGATCGGGCCAAAGGCAGGGGTTCGAGAAGTGTGTAATATTGCCAACATTGGGCGATGAAACTGAGTAATATGGCTAATTCGGATCTAGAACGAAGGGAAAAGTTATATACATCCCAGAAGAATTGAAATGCGCAAATCGGCTCATATCGGGTGAGAAATGGTTGACGTCCGTTGAAGAGCTTTTGAAGAAGGCGAAATTGCCAGCCCAATTCGCCATGAAATACCACCCATTCTATCGCGGGAAGATAGAGGTGGTGCCAAAGGTCGCTGTGAGGACCTTCGACGATTTCGCAATTTGGTATACCCCAGGCGTAGCCGAGCCATGCAAGGCCATAAATAAGGATAAGGAGCTGGTGTACGAATACACGAACAAGTGGAACACGGTGGCGGTGGTGACCGATGGGACGAGGGTGCTCGGGCTCGGGGACATCGGGCCCGAGGCGGGCTATCCGGTCATGGAGGGGAAGGCCCTGCTCTTCAAGTACTTGGGCGGCGTCGATGCCTTCCCGATCTGCTTGGATACGAAGAACGCCGATGAGATAATAACGGCCGTGAAATGGCTTCAGCCCAGCTTCGGGGGGATAAACCTAGAGGACATAGAGCAACCCAAGTGCTTCTACATCCTCGATAGGCTGAGGAAGGAGATGGAGATCCCGGTTTGGCATGACGATCAGCAGGGCACCGGGACCGTCATCCTAGCGGGCTTAATAAACGCGCTTAAGCTGGTTGGGAAGAAGATCGACCAAGCTACCGTGACCATGGTGGGGGCCGGGGCCGCCAACATAGCGGCGGCGAGGATCCTGATCGCCGCCGGCGTGAGGCCCGGGAACATGATTTTGGTGGACAGCAAGGGCATACTCCATAAGGATAGGACGGACCTGAAGGACAAATATCCCCAGAAATGGGAGATGGCGCTCAAGACCAATAAGGAGGGAAGGACCGGCGGCTTGGCGGAGGCCATGAAGGGCATTGATGTGTGCATAGGCTGTTCTAAACCCGGTCCCGGGGTCATAACCAAGGAGATGGTCAAGTCGATGAACGACGACGCCATAGTCTTCGCATGCGCGAACCCAATCCCGGAGATATGGCCTTGGGAGGCGAAGGAGGCGGGGGCCAAGGTCGTGGCGACCGGTAGATCCGATTTCCCGAACCAAGTCAACAACTCGCTCGGCTTCCCCGGGATCTTCAGGGGGACGCTCGATGTGAGGGCTAAGACCATAACGGATGAGATGTGCATAGCCGCGGCCAACGAGTTGGCCAAGGTCGCCGAGGAGAGGGGGCTCAAGGAGGACTTCATAATCCCCAACATGGACGATTGGGAGGTGTTCCCGAGGGAGGCCGCCGCGGTTGGGGTGAAGGCCATAGAGCAAGGCATCGCCAGGGTGAAGCCGAGCTATAAGGAGCTATACGAAAGGGCGATGGAGATCATCAAGAAGGCCAGGGACGAAACGAAGTTCCTCATGGAGAAGGGCTTCATAGCGCAACCCCCGCCTTAGCGGGGCCGCCCCGAAACGCCCATCCCCCTTCCCCTTTTTATAAATTCCCCAAAGCCCGATCCCTCCGGAAGTATCCCGAGAGTTGATGGTCGGAATAGTCGGGAAGCCGAACGCGGGCAAATCGACCTTCTTCAGCGCAGCGACCCTCATCCAAGTCCCGATCGCCAATTACCCCTTTACGACCATAAAGCCGAACAGGGGGAT
>JAWCOP010000134.1:0-3181 GCA_038847005.1 Bathyarchaeia archaeon
AGAGCTTCCCATGGCAGTCGGCATAGTCGGCGGGGCCACGCACGCCCATCCGATAGCCAAGATAGCCCTCAAGATACTCGGCGTCAAGTCGGCTAGGGAGCTCGCGGAGGTAATGGCGGCGGTCGGCTTGGCCCAGAACCTCGCCGCCCTGAGGGCATTGGCCGCGGAGGGCATACAGAGGGGCCATATGGCCCTCCACGCTAGGAACATCGCAGTCATGGCGGGCGCAACGGGCGATCTCGCGGATAAGATAGCCGAGAGGATGGTTTCCGAAAGGAAGATCAGGTTGGATAGGGCTAGGGAATTGTTGAAGGAGCTCGGCGGCCAGCCGGCCTAGCCCCCCCTCCCCCTTTTTATGAATCCTCCATCTCCGCCTTCCTGAGCCTTGGGAGAAATTCCTTCTCCATCCAATCGGAGACCCTGTCATATAGCTTTTGATAATACTTCTTCGTCGAGTGCTTTATTATGCCCATGCTCTCCATCTTCCTAAGGTATTTCCACTTCATGCTCCTCGAGATCCTATCCCCGAGTTGCTTATCCATATCGGGCTTCTTGAAAACCCTCGGCAACCTGGCGAAGGCCCTAACTACCTCCCTCGGGAAGCCCTCGAGCATAGATTTGGATAACTTCCTCTTCCCCCTCCCGCCGGCCTTTCGTCCCTCTCCTTCGGCCAATTGATCATCCTCCGATCTTGGAGGCCGGCCCCTCTATCTTGGAACGCTTATAAAAGTTTTGGGCTCCACATGTTTTTAATCCCGAACTTGGAATCCTCTATCGCTCCTAGGAAGAGGTCCTGAGGATGGAGAGGTTCGATGTGGTGATAGTCGGCGCGGGGCCGGCCGGTTGCGCGGCCGCCAAGAGGGCCGCCTCGGGAGGGGCTAGGACCTTGGTCTTGGAGAGGGAGGATGGCCTCGGGAAGAGGGTCTGCGGGGAGGCCATATCCGAGGGCGCGCTCGCGGACGCTGGGATCGGAAGGTCGCCCGATTTCATAGCGAACGAGATCGAGCGCGTAAGGATCCACGCGCCCGACCGGAGCAAGTTCATAGAGTTCTCGAGGAGGGACGTGGATATGGGCGCTGGATTCATAATAAGGAAGGACGCCTTCTTGAAGAGAATGGCCGAAGCCGCCGCGAGGGAGGGGGCGGAGATCAGGCTGAGGTCCCCCGCCTTGGATATATCCGGGGGGGCCGGGGATTGGAGGATAAGGGTCGGCGGCGATGGCGGGGCTTATGAAATAGCCGCCAATTTGGTCATCGGATGCGACGGGGCCAACTCGATGATCGCCAAGAAATTCTTCGATAGGAGCGGGTATGGGGTTATAGGATGCGTCCAATATACGCTATCGCCCTGCTCGATCGAGGAGGATACGATCGAGTTCTTCTTGGGCAAGGGGGTCGCCCCGGGGGGATACGCTTGGATATTCCCGAAGGGGAACGGGATCGCAAACGTGGGCTTGGGCTCCAGGGGGAAGCCGGCGAGGGAATTGCTCGAAGCATTCATAGCGTCCTGTCCCGAGAAGTTCTCGGGATCGAGGAAGATCAAGGAGGGCGCGGCCCCCGTCCCGATAAGCGGGCAGCTTAGGAATGTGGTGCGGGATGGCTTAATGATATGTGGCGACAGCGCGGGGCAAGTGATCCCGCTGACCGGGGCGGGGATACACTCCAGCATAGTCGCGGGCTCGATCGCCGGCGAGGTGGCCTCTAAGGCCGTGGGGGAAGGGGACGTCAGCGCCAAGAGGCTGGCGGAGTATGAGGAGGAGTTCGGGAGGGTATGGGGGCGCCGGATATCAAAGAGCCTGAGGGCCCTTCGGGTCTTGGAGAGCCTCTCCGACGAGGACCTCAACGAATTGGCCGTTATGCTTAAGGCGGAGGACGTGCTCGATCTCGCGAACGGATTGAACGTGGAAAGGGTCGCCAGATATCTCCTCAAGCATCCCATATTCGCGGCCAAGATAGCGAACAAGCTGCTCTTCCAAAGGGGTTGATCGTTTGATGCGTTCCCCATCTCTCGGGAAGGTCGAGCGCCGCCTCCTAGATGGGATAGCCAATAACGGAGCCATACATTTGGCCCTGCTCGATCCGGAGGAGTTCGATCCGGGGCGGGCATCGTCGATCGTTAAGGCCTTGGAGCGGGCCGGCTCGGCGGCGGTGATGCTTGGCGGCTCCACGGTATCCCTCCCGAGCCAAGTGAGCAAAATCGCAAAGCGCATAAGGGCCGAATCCGAGCTCCCGATCATATTGTTCCCCAATGGGGTGTCGGGGGTGGTGGGGGAAGCCGATGCCATCTTCTTCATGTCCCTAATGAACTCCACGAACCCCTATTACATAGTGGGGGCCCAAGCCTTGGCCGCCCCGCTCGTTAAGAGGTTCGGGTTGGAGGCGATCCCGATGGGATATATAATAGTCGGCGGGGCCCAGACCTCCGTGAGCTTCATAGGACAGGCCAACCCGATACCCCAGGATAAGCCGGATATCGCCGCCATGTACGCGCTCGCGGCCCAATACATGGGGATGAGGTTCGTATACCTCGAGGCGGGCTCCGGGGCGAGGGAGCCCGTAAGGCCCGAGGTCATAAGGAGGGTTAAGGGGGCGGTCGATATACCGGTGATAGTGGGCGGGGGGATATCCACCCCGGAGCTCGCCGAGAGGGCCGTTGGGGCGGGCGCGGACGCCATCGTGACCGGGACGGCCATCGAGGGGGGCGATATCGGGAGGGTAGTGGAGATAATAGGAGCAGTGAGGAGAGATAGGGCGCTCAGAGGCGGGTAGGGGCTCGATATACGCCGAGATAAAGGGGGCTACCAAATACTATAACATAGCTAGGGGACTGACCTTCCCATCCGGCCGGAGGATCGCGATATACATCGCGCTCGCCTCCCTATATGGGGGGCTCCTTTGGTCCCCCGTGGCGGAGGGTTTCGCGCCACCCGCGGCATTCGGCGCGTTGGCGCTCTTCCTCCCCTCGATCCTATCCTCGATCTTTGTGGAGGGGGCCCTAATGAGGGGGGATGGGCTCTTCCATAGGAGGAGGCGGATGGCGCTATCGTTGGTCTCCCTAATCGTATGGGATCTTGGAATGACCACGGAGCGCTTGATATCGAATGGGCCCCCGATGACATCGTTCCTATTGGCGACGATGTTCGTGATATTCCTTAGAACCCTTTCCCTATTCGCCATCTCCT
>JAWCOP010000135.1:0-3176 GCA_038847005.1 Bathyarchaeia archaeon
CAGCGAAAGCCCCAGCGTCCTAGGGCTGACCCTGAGCTCCCTTGGGGAAACGCCGTCGTACTTCTTCGAATATTTCCTAACCGCGCGATCCCCGAACCTCCTGACATCCCTTATTATCCTCCCGACTATCCTCGAAACCTCCTCGAGCTCCTCCCCCCTCTTCCCCCTCAGCTTATTCAGGAACCTCTCCCCTTGCGCCCTCCCGCGCAGGATCCTCATGGCCCCCCGCCCCCCATCGCCGCCTCCACCCTCCTCACGAGCCCCTCGATGCGCTCCTCGAAGGCCCTATAGGATACCTTGTTGCAGGCCAGCTTCGCGGTCGATTCGAGGATCGAGCAAATGGCCCTCAAGCCGTTCCTCCTCAGGGTTTCCCCGCTCGAGGATATATCCGCTATCAGATCAGCTAGGCCGAGCCTCGGCGCGAGCTCGACCGATCCATCCAGCTCCAGGACCTTGACGTCCTTGTTCAAATCCTCGAAGAACCTGCCCACGGTCCTCGGGTGCGATGTGGCAACGACGCTCCCGGGCCTGACGTCTTCGATGGAGCGGATATCGGAACCCTCCGGCGCAGCGACCACCAGCTTGCATTCGCCATATGGGAGGCTCAAAAGCTCATAGAGCTCGGCGCCCCTCTCCACTATCAAATCATACCCGGTTATCCCCAAGTCCGCCGCGCCATAGTGCAGATATAGGGGCACATCCCTCGCCCTCACGAATACGACCTCTAGGGATGGATCCGAGGTTTCGGAAAGGTAGGATCTGCCCTTTTGATGAATCTCCACTCCGGCCTTGGCCATTAGATCGATCGATGGCCCGTGCAATCTGCCCTTGCTCGGCATCGCCATCCTCATCTTCCTATTCAAAGCCCGCGCCCTCCAAACTCGCCAAGAACCCCTCCAAGGTCGAGGTCCTAATCGAGCCATCCCTAAGGTCCATGGCCCTCACCGAGCCCTCCGGGCCCGGGACTATGAGGTAATCGAAGCCCTCCAAATCCGGCCCCTTGGATATCGAACAATCCCTCTCAAGCGAAACCACCGCAGCGAAACCCCTTTCCCTCAGCGCCCTCGCTATCTCCATCGCCTCTCCCCTGTTCTTGGATCTGATCGCGAACCTCTTGCGGCGATCCCCCTTGGCCAATCCGGGGCCCATCGCCTCCATCAGCCTATTGATGTTCAGCGCGAACCCAACGGCCGGGACATCGGCCCCGCAGAACTTCCCTATGAGGCCGTCGTACCTGCCCCCCCCGCCAACGGGCATCCCGAGGCCCTCGATCGATATTTCGAATATGGCCCCGGTATAATACTCCAAATCCCTTATGAGCGAGAAATCCAGGAACAACCTATCCCCGACGCCGTACCCCTCGACCTCCTCGATCACCTTTGAGAAGCCCCTCAGCATATCGCGCATCCCCTCGTTCGCGATCTGGACATCCATCGCCAAGAACTCATCGGCCCTTCGGCATCGGAGGAGCTTCGCGATCGAATCGTAGGCACCGCGGGACAGGCCCCTTTCCTTGAACAAATTCAATACCCCGCCCAAGTCCCTCCTCCTCAAAAGATCTAGGGCGCGCCCCCTGTCGGGCTCCCCCAAGTAGCTTGAGATAACCCCCCTCATCAGGTTCGCGTGCCCCAAGTCGACCCTCGGTCTTAGGCCCAAGCCCTTGAGCGCCTCGATCGAGAGGGCCATGACCTCGGCATCCGAGGAGGGGTCCCCGGACCCTATGAGCTCGGCCCCCGCTTGGGAGAACTCCCTATAATCGCCGGGGAAATCCGTCGCGAACCTGAAGGCCTTCGCTATATAGAACAGCCTGCAGGGGCGGGGCCCGTTCAAGAGCGAGGCGGCGAAGAGCCTCGCTGTAGGAGCGGTTCCCTCGACCCTCAACGCCAAGAGCTTCCCATCGTAGTCTTGGAACTTGAACGCCCTATCCACGGCGCTGGGGCCGACCGTTCCCGAGAAGACCTCGAGGGATTCGAGGCAGGGGGTTCGAACCTCCCTATAGCCCCAAAGTTGGAACGCCCTCTCCAGCTCCCGCTCTATGCGGCTGTAGGCCTCCGCCTCCTCCAGGGCGTAATCCCTCGTCCCGAGGGGGGTCCTGAGCATCAAGCAATTCCTCGCCTTTGGTGGGAATATTGTGGGATCGTGCCCACCTTATTCACATTTATAAAGTTATCCCCGCAAGCCCTTTGCGAAGATGAGGGTATCCGAGATAGTGAAGATGGATTCCAAGGGCAGGATACTCCTGCCCTCCTCCATAAGGGATACGCTCGGCCTATCGGAGGGCATGTCGTTCCTGTTGATCGCGGAACCGAAGACCAAGGAGATCAGGGTATTGCCCTTCGCGGATCACGGCGCGAAGCTATCCGAGCTAAGGGTCCGCTTAAGGGATGAGCCGGGGGCGCTCGCGAACGTCGCGGCGATATTGGCCTCTAAGGGCGTCGACCTCCTCTGGAGCCAATCGAGGACCCTGAGGAGGGGGGAATCGGCCGAATGGCACGCCATAATGGATGTTTCCAAATGCCCCTTGGGGCCGGGCGAGCTCAAGGCCTTATTGGAGAGGGAGGGGAAGGCCGAGGTGATCAGCTGCGGCCCGATCTCGACCTGAGCCGATCCGGACGCGGCTGGAATCCGCCTCCAACGCCCCGGTTTGATGCGCGCGTTCGGGACCCCGGAGCGGCCGATCCGAAGGGTAGAGGGTAAAAAGTTTATATCTCAGGCTTTTTCCCTCCTCCAAAGACGGAAAGTTTGGGGTGGTCAAATTGGCGGAAGCTGTGCCCGCCTCCATAGGAGGGGTACCCGTGCTGATATTGAAGGAGGGTACCACGAGGGCTAGGGGAAGGGATGCCCAAAGGGCCAACATAATGGCGGCGAGGGTGATCGCCGAGAGCCTGAAGTCTTCCTTGGGGCCCAGGGGCATGGACAAGATGCTCGTTTCGAGCTTCGGTGACGTCACCATAACCGGGGACGGCGCCGTAATGCTGAAGGAGATGGACATACAGCACCCGGCCGCGAAGATGATGTCCGAGGTGGCGAAGGCCCAGGACGACGAGGTCGGCGATGGGACGACCACGGCCGTCGTTCTGGCCGGCGCCCTCTTGGAGAAGGCCGAGGATTTGATAGAGAAGGAGGTCCATCCGACCATAATAGTGGATGGGTTCGGAAAGGCGGCCGAGAAGTCC
>JAWCOP010000136.1:0-3148 GCA_038847005.1 Bathyarchaeia archaeon
CTCGGGGGCCTTCATACCCTTGGAGCTCATGCCATCCCAGTTGCGGTTCATCGCCCGCCTCCTGCCGCTAACCTATTCGGTAGAGGCGTTGCGGATATCCGCGGGGGATCCGATGGCAATGCCCATCTATCTGCTGGACGCGCTGGTCTTGGCTCTATATTCCCTCGCATTCTTAACCATCGCGACCTACGCGCTCAAGAAGAAGATAGAGTGACGCTACATGGGCGCATTCATTTATTGGAATCAACGTTATATATGAGGGTTGGTTTAAAGGCCTGAAGAGGAAAGATTTAATTCCGTTTCCGAGATCAATGATTCGATATGAAATTAATCGCGGTGGCCACCACCGGGGGGGATGCCCCGGGCATGAACGCGGCCATAAGGGCCGTCGTTAAAGCGGCTACCTCGAGGGGCTTGAGGGTCATCGGGTTCGAGAGGGGCTACGCCGGGCTTCTGGCCAACGACTTCATCTTCTTGGACGACGTCATGGTCGACGGCTTGATGCACTTGGGTGGGACCTATTTGAAGAGCTCTAGGGCTGAGGCCATGAAGACGGAGGAGGGAATCTCGAGGGCCGTCGAAGTATTGGAGGGGAACGGCGTGGAAGGATTCATAGCCATAGGCGGCAATGGCTCCTTCAGGGCCGCATGCGAGATCCACGACGCCAGCGGGATACCGGTCATTGGGATACCGGCATCAATAGACAATGACATAGCCGGGACCGATGCAACGATAGGCTTCGATACGGCGGTGAATACGGCCCTCGAGGCCATCGATAAGATAAGGGATACGGCGACATCGCACGAGAGGATCTTCGTCGTCGAGGTGATGGGCCGGAACAGGGGCTTCATAGCGCTGGAGGTTGGATTGGCGGCCGGGGCCGAAGTCATCCTCGTGCCCGAGGTGAAGTACGACATCGGGGAGGTCTGCGAGAGGCTTAAGGAAATCGGCCGCAGGGGGAAGAGGTCCGGGGTCGTGGTCATGGCCGAGGGGGCCGGCGATTGCATGGAGGTGAAGAAGGCCCTTGAGGAGAGGGCGGGGTTCGAGGTCAGGCTCACGAGGCTCGGCCATATACAGCGGGGCGGGCGCCCAACGGCCCGGAGCCGGTTCTTGGCTTGCGAGATGGGCGCGGCCGCCATCGAGTTCCTCCTCGAGGGTAGGAAAAGGTATATGACGGCGCTCCAAGGGGGGCGCATAGTCCCGGTCGATCTGAAGTACGCCTGCACGGCCGAGAAGCCCTTCGATAGGAGGCTTTATGAGCTGGCGATGGGGCTCTCGGCCTGAGCCCTCGGGAATCGCGCGGCCCAATGGGCGGCCCGCCCAGCTCACTTCAAGACCTTCCCGGTCATCCTATACCAAATGTAGAGATCCAATTCCCCGGCGCTTATCCCAAGCCTGCCGGCTATCGCCGAGAGCAGCCTCTCCAATTCCAGATATCTCCCCTTGCCCAAGGATTTCGGTATTTCCTTGATCAACCCCTTTCCCCTCAGGAACCTCAGGACATGCCTATCTATTATGGCGACGTCCTTGAATCCGACGTTCCTCAGGAAATGGCTCGCCTCCTTATATCCAAGGCCCTTGACATCCTCGACCAGCCATTCCCTAGCCGCCTTGGCATCGGGGAACCCCCTCAATCTATCCTTCAATTTACCATAAAATCGCCTAGCCTCCACGATATACTTGGCCCTAGCCCTCGGATACCTATGGCCCAGCTCCCTGAGCCTTTCGAAAAGCTCCCGCTCGCTCAGCCTAAGGAAACCATCCCCTATGGCCCTTTGGATCCCGATCCCTCCCTCGGCCGAGAAATTCGCGGTTAATATGCAAAAGCATAATTCCCCGAATAGCCCCTCCTCGCTCCCCCCGGCTCTTTCGAACTCCTCCATTCGGCCCCTTACGAGATCCCCGACCTCCTCCATGGCCCCCCTCAATTCGTCCAAGAAATCGAGCCGGGCGAGCTTGGCCCTGAGGCGCGCTCCGGGACCGATGGCGCCGCAGAAATCCCAGACCGCGTAAGGTATGCCCATTCCCGCCTCCAAATCCGAGACCAATTCCCTCAAGAGGACTCGGGCATCTATTTTATGGCATTGATCCAATGAGAGCTCCACCTCCAAGACCCTCCCCCCCGAGGATCGCAGCCTTATGGAGGATCCTTTGCCACAACGATTTGAGAATTTCTTGATGACGCCCTCCTCGATGGATCCGCCCGGCATCGTGGCCCTCCCCATTCGCGGCTTAATAAAACTGCCAGTCGACCTTGACCATGGGCCTCCTATGTCGGAGAATTAATTGGAATTAATCTATTTAAAGATAAAGTATAAAAAGAGCCCGCATCCCACTATTGGTGGGGATATGAATTGGCGAAGGAGAAAATCCTGGAGTTGCTGAACCACGCGCTGGAGCTAGAGCACGCGGCCTTTGCCCAATACTTAAGTCACGCCGAGATCGTGGACGGGATCAACGCGGAGCCCATAATCGAGAGGCTGAAGGAGATCGCCGATGACGAAAGGAAGCACCAGGAGAAGTTCAGGACCCTCATCGGCCTCCTCGGAGGAGTGCCGAGCATGAAGATGGCCGAAACGCACCCGGCGAAGAGCTTGGACGAGATCCTAAGGGTGAACCTGAAGGACGAGAAGGTGGCCGTGGACACCTATAGGAAGATCCTCGAGGAGCTATCGAAGGATAGAGGGCGGGGATATTACGACTTCTTGCTCGAACACGAAGTGAGGCATATACTGATGGAGGAGCAGGAGCACATAACGGAGCTTGAGCTCTTGCTTGGGATACAGGGGAGCAGCTACTGAAGCTCCTCACCCCTCCCCTTTTCTTTCAGGCCAATCCCGACCCAAGGCTTTGATTGTCGCTCTATTTCCTCACTAGGGCATCCTCCCTATGCCTCTTAAGGATCTCATCGGCCAGCTTATCCAAGGCCTTGAAATCCCCCTCCTTAGGATGCCCCCTTGCGACGACCGGCTCGAGGACCTCCACCTTCAGATTGGTAAGCATGCCCTTCAAATATTCAACGGCCCTCTCCCCCCAGCCAGAGGATCCGATCATGGAGGCGTACCTCAGCTTCGGCCTGAGCGCGTTCGCCAAATAGGTGGCGTAGAGGGCGCTTGGATGCGGCCCGGCTAGGACCGTTGGGGATCCG
>JAWCOP010000137.1:0-3144 GCA_038847005.1 Bathyarchaeia archaeon
GGCCCCGCGATTAGGCAACCAACGATGCTACCCAGTCCCCCGAGCACGACCGTGACGAAGCACAATAGCGTGAATATTGCCCCTATGGTCGGCCAAGTGTAGTAAAAGGACACCAGGAAAGTTCCGGCCCCTCCGACGAGCGCGGATCCTATCGCGAAGGAAAGCAAGAACATCCTCCTCGGCTTTATTCCCATGAGCATGGCCGCTTCGATATCCTCGGCGGTTGCGCGCATGGCCTTGCCGGTCTTTGCGAATTTCAGGAAGAGCGTAATGGCGACTGCGAGAATTACCGAGCATATGAAGGCTAGGAAGCGAGGGACGCTGATCGTCACGGGCCCAGCGGAGAGTATCGCCATGGAGTAGGCAGTAGTTACAGTCCTATAGGTCCCCGTCCAAGATAATAACGCTATGTTTTGGAGGAAGATCGACAGGCCAACCGTTAAGAATATTTGTTGCTCATCTATCCCGCCGATCACTCTGTCAACCAATGCCTTATAGATCAGCGCCCCGAAGAGGAACAGGGTCGGCATGCTGATGAGTAAAAGCAGGTAGGGATCCGCGCCGGTGGAATGCCAGATCCAATAGGTCAGGTACATTCCGAGCATCATGAATTCGCCGTGAGCGAAATTGACCATTTTAGTCACCCCAAAGATCAAGGAGAGGCCTATGCTCATGAGGGAGTAAAAGCCCCCTATCACTATGCCACTCACTACCATTTGAATGATCAGATCTGTTTCCATATCCCTCCTCTTTTATTAAGAAAGGAAACATTTATATATCTTTCTACTTTAAATCCTTCGGGGAAAATTCCTATGGCAGCTGCGGCTACTAAATCCATTGCTTTGGCGTTAATAGCGCTGATAGTGGGCATTGGGATCGGATATGGTGCCTCCATGGCCACGATCAAGCCAGCTCCTGCCGTCGTCACCACAACCACCGTAACGGTCACGGGGCCCGCCAAACCCGTGGTTGAGGAAGTGGTCGTGGCATCGATATGGCCCCTCAGCGGGGGCTTGGCTAGGCTGGGGGAGGCTTGTCACAAGGGCGTATTGGCAGCGGCCAAGTATATTAACGAGAAAATCGGGGGAATCCCATCCCTAGGTGGGGCCAAAATAAAGATAGTGGCAGGGGATACGAAGAGCGATCCCACGGCGGGCAAGGCCGAGGCGGAGAGGATCATAACGACCTATAAGCCTACGGCGGCCTTGGGATCATATCAGAGCGCCGTTTCCCTGACGGTTAGCGAGGTCATGGATAGGTATAAGGTACCCTATGTAACCTCTTCGATATCCAACAAGCTCTGCAGCAGGGGCCTCGAGTATATATTCCAAACCTCGCCCTTGGCGACCCAATTCGGGGAGATGCAGATAGAATGCTTGGTTGAGCTTGGGAAGATCTATGGATGGTCGCCCAAGAAAGTGGCCATAGTCTTCGAGAATACCGCCTATGGAACGGATACGGCGCGAGGCCTAAAGGCCACGGCCGAGAAGTACGGCCTTCAGGTAGTCCTCTACGAGCCCTACCCGGCCGGCATAACGGACGCCACGGATTTGGTGCTCAAGATAAAGGCCTCCGGGGCTGAGGTCGTATGCCCAGTTTCTTACCTGACGGATGCCATCCTGATAGTCAGGACCATGCGCGAGCTCAAATGCTATGCGGTGGTTGATGGGGGCGGCGCGGGCTACTTGATGCCCGACTTCATCGAAGGGGGGAAGGAAGCAGCTGAGTACGTTATCAGCGTAGGCTCTTGGTTCCATGACGCCGGGCCTTGGCCGGGATTGGCCGATCTATGGATAAACAAGTACTACGTATCGCTATACCCGGAGGAAAAGTTCATAATGGAGCACGCCGGTGAAGCGTTCGCCGACCTGTTCCTAATAGCGGATGCGATCAACAGAGCTGCATCCACTGACCCTGTGAAGGTCAAGGAGGCGCTAGAAAAGACGGATATAAGGGCTGACGACTATTGGAACCCGTTCCATTTCGCGGCCGCTAGGCCATATGGCCGCGTGCAATTCAAGGATATAACATTCCCACCGGACTCCCCCCATGCGGGCACATATCACCATTGGAACATCCACGCCCACCCGGCCATGATGCAAATACAGAAGGGAGATCTGGTAACGATCTACCCGCCGAAATCGGTGAGGCCTGGAATAAAGGCCGTATGGCCTCCGCCCGGCCTAGTGAGGTAGCCCTTAAACCCCTCCCCTTTTTTACTCAATCTTCCAACCCCATCCGATTTTAGGCTGATTGGGGAATGGGAAGGAGCCGGAGGCGGCTTCCCGACCTCAATTTTGGCGGGCCCAACGGAATACTTCCCCGCGATATCGCGGGTTAAACCATGGAAAGGCCTCGAGCTCTCCGGCCCTCCCCGCGGCCATAGCCGATGGGCTTTGGGGCGCGGGATTGGGCAATCGAGCTCGGCGGGTTGCCGGGCCCCGCTCCCCTATTCATTGAAACCCCTCCTGAAAGAGCCGAGAAGCCGCAGAAGTAATCATGTCCAGAGGGTATCCGCCATACTCCCCTATTCATCGAAGCTGACATACATGCCTTAAATGATCAGCGAGCTATAACAGTTGCACTCCTCAATTCATCGAAACCCTCGGCAATGGCGAGGCCGGATCGGGGCGCTGAGGAATGGGGCTGGGGCCTCGTACCTCTCCGCCAACTTCCTTCCCCCTTTCCCCGTATCTCTCCCTCGGCACCCCCTCCCCCCATTCCAAGAAGCGTTGGGCCAAATTCGTGATATCTTCCTTGAGGGCTATGCAAATCCATGCGACATACTCATAGCCCCCCTCCAGAATCCCCGAACGTTCCGCGCAACTTCTCGGATTATAATCGAGCTCCTCATACGCTAGCTCAAGGGGATGCGTTCCGCGCACTCTATTACGTAGGGCCTCCCCCTTTCCCCCATCGGCCAAGGGGCGGCTCCCCCTTCTCGATCCCCAGTCG
Source organism: Bathyarchaeia archaeon (assembly GCA_038847005.1). Lineage (GTDB taxonomy): Archaea > Thermoproteota > Bathyarchaeia > 40CM-2-53-6 > CALIRQ01 > CALIRQ01. Next base: position 2,956 of record JAWCOP010000137.1, read on the forward strand.
TGGATGTCGGCATCGAACTCCTTAACGACCCCTAGGGGCTCGCCCCTCAGCTCCTTGGCTCCATGAAATTCTTGGCTTGCGGTGGATGGCCTGACCAAATACATCCCCTCGAAAATCGGCTCGCGTTTATTGCGTGAGGCATCCCCCGCCCTCAGAAGCGCCCATTCCCCTGATGGGGCTCCCTCAGGA
>JAWCOP010000138.1:0-3143 GCA_038847005.1 Bathyarchaeia archaeon
ATAGCCCTGCCTATAGAGTATGTTCTCGCTATGGGCCACGTAGCTGGAATCCGTTATCTGGACGCAGGGTATGGCGAACTCGGAGGAAGGGGGGCCGAGGGAATAGAAGCAAATGTACATCTCATGGCCCCTCATTATCCCCCTCATGATCTCGTGGATCTCCCTTAGCTTCTCCTCCCTATCCCCGGTCCTTACGCAGGGCATCGAGGCTCCCCTCGGGACCAATATCAGCGTATTCTCCCTATCGCGCGCCTGATCCTCATATCCGTCGAAGTGGATCGTGTGGCCCTTTATGGCGAGCAGTTTCTCCTCGCCATTCCTTATGGCCGCCTCGCGAATGTACCCGATGTCCTCAGGGGAGCCCGTCGAAACGAAGGCGCTCTCCGGCTCGCAAAGGTCTACGTACTTGGCTATGAATCCATGTAAAACTGGGTTATCTATGGCTGTGAGTTTTCCATAGCTCTCCTCCCCGAGCTTGGCCCTCAGCGCCTCTAATGCATCGGAACTTGGTCCCGACAAGGTCAGATCCCGCCCTCCCTAGGTAGTGATTAATTCTCCCCTCTCCATACCGGAGTCTAAGATTATGAAGACCCTACCAAGTGCTGACATTTCCTCTGGGATCCGATCATCACATCTATAAATCTTTGGGTATCCCTAGAGGCTGCAGGGGGAGGGGCCTCGCTAATGGTAAACCTAAAAATCTCCCGAACTATTCAAGGCACCCTTCAATGATTCTTTGGATCTTATTTTTATTATTTAAATTGTACAAACGTTACGAACAATCAATTAACAATAGATTTCAGCGGCCCTTCGGCCGCATCGCAGAGGATTCATAACCAAAAGAAAAGGGGGTTTGGTCGGTATTCCTGATCACGCGATGAACTATGAATCTCATTTTCGATTGTCCTTTTGGCTGTCCACCGATTTTTTGGCGAGTAGCTGGCGGGATCCCGGCCCCTCAGGCCGGATCCTCTTCGTACCAGAAGCCCATCAGATCGAAGTAAGCCAATTCATCGTCCAAGTACCCTTCACGTCTAACCCTTAACTCGATCGCCATCATTTCCTTCACCGAGGGGCATTGGGCATCGGTATATTTTAACCGATGCTCATACCATCGATAGATCGAGGTTCGATGCATGTCAGCCGATAAGGGATCGCGGAAACCGGGGACCCTGATAGCCCTCGAGGGCATAGACCAAGCGGGGAAGAGGACCCAAGCCCGGATTCTGGGGGAGCGCCTCCGCGGGCTGGGCCTCCATGTCGCCATATGGTCCTTCCCGGATTATTCGACCGAATTGGGGAGGGAGATAGGGGCCTTCCTCAGGGGGGAGAGGCGATACGGTCCCGAGGTCAGGCACTTACTTTATGCGGCGAATAAGTGGGAGAGGGCAGAGGAGCTATCGCGGCTATTGGGGAGCGGAACGTTCCTCATAATAGACCGCTACAAGGCATCGAACATCGCCTATGGGATGGCCAAAGGGCTGGATCGGGGCTGGCTCGCCAACTTGGAGGCGGGCTTGCCCGATCCGGATCTGACGATCCTGATCGATATCCCGCCGGAGGAATCCCTTCGGAGGAAGGCCGAGGCGAGGGATGCCCATGAGGCGGACCTCGAGTTCTTGGGGAGGGTTAGGCGGAACTACCTGGCCATGGCCGAGGAGATGGGCTGGCCCATTTTGGATGGTCGAAGGGAGTCCAAGGAGGTCTCGGAGGACGTTTGGAGGGCAGCCTTGAAGCTCCTGTCCATGATTCCGTAGAGATCTATGCGCATCCCGGACCCGCTGACGCACCGACGGTTGGGGCCAGCCTAGAAAGGTTATAAGGGAGGTGGCGGCCCCAAGCTCCGAGGGGCGGTCGAAATGTCCACCGGCACCGGTGGGCTCGTGGAGGAGATCGACAAGGAGGCCTCTAGGATAATAGAGGAGGCGAGGGCCAAGGCCAAGGAGATCATAAGACAGGGGAGGGCCGAGGCGAGCAGGATATTGGAGGCGAATCCCGATCTGAGCGGCGCCGAGCAGGAAAGGGAAAGGATCCTCGAAGACGCAAAAAGGAGGGCTGAGGAGCTCATCAAGGAGGCGGAGCTCGAGCGCGATAGGATCCTCAGTATCCCAAGGGAGAAGGTCGAGGAGCTGGCTAGGGCGCTGGTCGAATCGGTGATCGGTGCTCTTTGATGTCAGCCCTATTGCTCAGCAGCCCAGAGAGGATGTATAGGGTAAGGGTCATAGCCCCAAAGGGGCGGGCCGGGGAGGCGTTGGCGGCGCTCCAGAGGGCCGGGACCCTCCACGTAAGGGAAATCGAGGTCGCTTTAGAAAAACCCGCCGTGGAAACGAGGATCCGGGAGGTCGAGGGGCTGGCCAAGTCCCTCGATGAAATCCTATCCCGGGCCATGCCCAGCTTGCCCGCCCAGCCCCCCGCGCCAGCGGAGGGGATCGAGTCGATCCTCTTGAGGCCCTTCGAGGAGCTCAAGGGCCGGGCGGCGGAATTGGCGGCCGAGTTTAAGGAGCGCTTGGATCAGATATCGGCCCTCGAGAGGGAATTGAAGGGGCTCGAGGGGCTACATATGCACTTAGCCCGAGCAAAGGGCCTCCTCGGGCTCAAGCTGAGGGACCTCTCCTACGAGGGCGATTACCTATTCTCGATGCTAATCGCGGCAAAGGCCGAAACTTTGAGGGGGATCCTCGAGGGTTTGGGCGGGGATTTGTTGCTTTGCGAATCCTTCGAGGACCCGGAGGGGGGCGCGACGGCGTATATATTGGCCAGGGCTAGCGCGAGGAAAAAGCTCCTCTCGGAGCTGGAGGCCAAGGGCATAGAGATTTTGCGATTGCCCAAGGAGGACCTCAGCGTCGGGGATTTCCTCCTGAGGCTTGGGGAGAGAATCGAGGCCCTGCGAGGGAAGATCTCCAAGATCGAGGAGGGGTTCCGGGATCTCGTGCCCAATTGGGCGGAGGTATTGATGCTCAGATCGGCGATGGCTTGGGAGCTGGATAGGCTCTCGGTCCTCGCGCGGGCGCTGGAAACGGGCCACTTGGCGGCCATAGAGGGCTGGGTCCCCGAGTCCGGCTTGAGGGTTACCTCCGGGGAGCTCGAGCCGCTGGGGTATGTATACTATGATTATGAGGAGGCGGATCCGGGCGAGGAGCCGC
>JAWCOP010000139.1:0-3136 GCA_038847005.1 Bathyarchaeia archaeon
CCATTTCCACTCGCCCGGATCGAGGCCGCGGAAGGGATTATGAGCACTTACGCCCTTCAGGACTTCCTTTAGGATGGATGACCCCTCTCCAATAGATCCTCGGTTATCGCTAGAGGGAGCAACAAACTAATGGCTATATTGATGGGGTTCTCGATGGCATGGCCTATGGCCCCTCGATAATTCCGCTTTCAATGCCCTTGATTATGGCCCGCATGGCCTTAATTTGCCGGGAGGAACCTACGGAGATGGGGAAAGGCTCATCCGGGGGAGCGCCTATTTGGGCGAGGGGATGAAAAGGGCTGGCGGAACGCCGTTTTCGGAGCTCGCCTCCCTATGCTCGAGGCTCGAGGGCACGGGCGGGAGGCGCGAGAAGGTAAAGCACCTGAGCGCGTTCCTCCGTGGGCTTGGGGAGGGGGAGGCGATCCCCGCCGTATCCCTCCTCACCGATAGGGCGCTTCGAGGGTCGGCCCTAAAGGCTTTGGGCGTGAGCTTCTCAACGATCCAAGGGGCTTTGGAGGGGGTCAGAGGGGAGCAGGCCTCGCTGCTGGGGGCACCGCCCACGATATCGGAGGTCTTCGAGGCCCTGCGGGGGATGGCGGCGGCCTCGGGCGAGGGATCTAGGGGGAGGAGGGAGAGGCTCCTCATCGGCCTCCTCGGCAGGATGGGCCAAATGGAGCGCGAGTATTTCGTTAGGATGCTGCTCGGCGAGGTGCGCATAGGGGTCGTCGAGGGGGTGATGCTCGAGGCGATCGCATCGGCCGCCGGGGCTGATATAAGGGCCGTCAAAAGGGCCTACGCCCTCCTGGGGGATTTGGGCGAGGTTGCGAAAAGGGCCCTCAGCGCCGGCACCGGGGGATTGGAGGGGATCGGCATAACGCTCTTCCAACCTCTTCGGCCCATGTTAGCGGATACGGCGGCCGATCCCGAGTCGGCGTTGGCGGAGCACGGGGGAAGATCCGCCTTGGAGTTCAAGCTGGATGGGGCTAGGGTGCAGATCCATAAGAGGGGGGATAGGATCAGGATCTACAGCAGGCGATTGGCCGATGTGACCGATAGCCTCCCCGATATAGTCGATTTGGCATCGGGCGGGATAGACTCGGGGGAAGCGTTGCTGGATGGAGAGGTCGTGGCCGTGGGCGATGGCGGGAGGCCCTTGCCCTTCCAAACGCTCATGGAGCGGTTTAAGAGGATCCACGACGTGGACCGGATGGTTGAGCAGATACCGCTTAGGCTTTTCCTATTCGATGCGATCCTAAAAGACGGCGAAACCCTGATCGATCGCCCCTATGAGGAGAGGAGGGCGATCTTGGAGGAGGCCTGCAGCCGGGACCTGATAGTGGGCCGCGTAACGGCCAGAGGGGCCGTCGAGGCGGAGCGATATTTGGAGGAGGCCTTGGGGAAGGGGCATGAGGGGATCGTCGCGAAATCCTTGGATGGGCCATATTCGCTGGGGGCCAGATCGAGGGATTGGCTGAAGATAAAGCCATCGCGATCCTTGGATCTGGTCATAGTGGCCGCTGAGTGGGGGCACGGGAGGAGATCCGGTTGGTTGAGTAACTATCACCTAGCCGCGAGGGATCCGAGGACGGGCGAATTCTCGATGGTCGGGAAGACTTTCAAGGGCCTGACGGATGAGGAGTTCGAGGGGATGACCGAGAGGCTCCTCCGCGATAAGATCTCGGAATCCGATTGGGGGGTTAGGGTTAGGCCGAGCGTGGTGGTGGAGGTGGCGTTCGATGAGATCCAGCGTAGCCCCGTTTACGCATCCGGGTTCGCGCTCAGGTTCGCGAGGATAGTCAGGATAAGGGACGACAAGGATCCTTCCGAATGCGCCACGCTGGAGGAGGTCGAGGAGCTATATGAGCGGCAATTCGAGCGCAAGGGGAGGCCGAGCCGATGAAATCCCGGCGATCCCGCTGGCCTTGGGCCCCCTAGATACCATGCATCCGGTGGCGTTTTAATAAGCCCCTCCCTTATATCACGATAAGGTTGATGGTCAAGATACCCTACGGCGAGGGCCATCTCGAGGCGGAGCTCCCCGCGGGGAACCGCGTTAGCGTATTCAGGCCCAGCCCTCCCCGGGATCCCATAGGGATGGGATCGATCGAGAGGACCATAAGGGAGGCCGTCCTGAGGAACCGGGCCTCGATAAGGGCGAGCAAGGGAAGGATCTGCCTTCTCGTCAGCGACAATACCAGGGCCGCCTTCAACAGGGCCATAGTCCCGAGGCTCTTGGGCTCGATCGGGGAATTGGTCGATACGAGCGAGCTGAAGATCCTAGTCGCGAATGGGCTGCATAGGCCGATGAGCGATCGGGAGCTCGAGGAGGACTTGGGGAGGGATATAGTGGAGAGGTTCGAGGTCCTGAACCACATCGCCGACGAGGAGGATCGCCATATGGCGGCCGGCAGGACGAGGCGCGGGACCGAGGTCCTGTTGGATCGGGAATATTTGGGGGCGGAGCTAAGGATCGCGACGGGCTTGGTGGAGCCGCACTTCTTCGCGGGCTTCAGCGGGGGCTACAAGAGCGTGCTGCCTGGGATCTCGGCCTCCAAGACAATCTACCAGAACCACTGCTTTGAGATGGTGGGCCATCCCAACGCTAGGGCGGGCATCCTAGATGGGAACCCCATCCACGAGGATATATGGGAGGCGGGGAGAATGAGCGGCTTGGGGTTTATAGTGAACGTGACCGCGTGGGGTGGCGCGATCTCAAGGGTCTACGCTGGGGATGTGGATGAGGCGTATGGGAAGGCCGTCGAGGAGGTTGGATCTAGGAGCCGCGTTAGGGTCGACGGCCTTTACGACGTGGTCTTGACCAGCAACGGAGGATATCCTTTAGATAGGAACCTCTATCAAGCCGTTAAGGGGATATCGGCCGGCGAATCCATCGTGAAGGAGGGTGGCACGATAATAATAGCCTCCGAATGCAGGGATGGCGTTGCCCACATAGGCTTCCAAGAGCTCATGGAGCGGGGCGAGGGACCGGAGGATGTGCTCGATTTCATAAAGCGTAACCAGCCCCTCAGGGATCAATGGCAGGCACAAATCCTCGCTAGGGCATTGCTGAAGGCCAAGGTCATAGTGGTATCGGATGGCGTGGGGAGGAGGGAGGTGGAGCGCATGAAGATGAAAA
>JAWCOP010000140.1:0-3125 GCA_038847005.1 Bathyarchaeia archaeon
AGGAGCTATTGGGCGTGGAGTATGATTTCGAGCCGATCCACATTACTGAATTGCTAGCTAGAGGATTCGATGCCCTCGGAGCGAAAGAGCCGTTAAGGATAAAGGTCGCTTACCACGATCCTTGCCACTTGGGAAGGCACTGTGGTGTTTACGACCCACCAAGAGAAATCCTCTCCAAGATCCCGGGCTTGGAGCTCGTGGAGATGGAGAGGAACAGGGATGGGGCTTGGTGCTGCGGGGCTGGGGGAGGATTCAGGGCCTCCTTCAAAGAGTTCTCCATCAGGACCGCCATCGAGAGGATAAGGGAGGCCGAGGAGGCCAGCGCCGAAGCCATAGCGACCTCCTGCCCGTTTTGCTGGAGGAACCTGAGCGATGCTGCCTCGAGATCTGGATCGAAGCTGAAGGTTTACGATATTGTCGAGTTAGTGAGGAGGGCGCTCCGCTAGGGATGTGGCCAATGGGGCGAGTCCCTCCAGACCCTTCTGATAGGAACCCATTTATATTCGACGTCGACTTCGATCTAGACCAAAGTGAGCATCGAGAGCTATGCCATCTTCATAGATGTGGATGGCTAGGTACTACGCGGACTTGGTGTCAAGGTTCCTCGAGGGCCCCCCTTCAACGCCGATGTCAGATCCAATCCCGCTTTTGGAGGGACGAGGTTATTAGATACCAAGGGATTGGGTGAAGGTGATATTTACCGCATGGCCGAGCTGATAAGGGGAACCATCCGGGAGAGCGGCTTGCGTTTCGTAGGATTGGACGTGATGGAGACCGACGTTTACAAGGCCGGCCTCGAAGGGCCCAGCAGCACATCCAACAGGATCTATGAGGGTGGAAATGATCAGCGACGATGCGACCCCGCTTAATGGGGGGGCGAATGGCATTAGAGAGGGGTCACGGGGGTGCTAGATATCGATCTCCGATAAATCCTTGGGGAGTATGACCTCCCCGCCGAACCTAGCCGCCGCCTGCCTCCTTATCAACCCCTCCCTCCCGAAGCAGGCGCTCCCTATGTGGAACAGGGCGAGCCTCCTCGCCCCAGCCCTTTCGGCATCATCGCCCGCATCCCCCGCCGTCGAATGGCCTTGGGAATGGGCCTCCTCGGCCCGATCGTCCGGGTAGGTGGAATCGTGGAAGAATATATCGGCCCTCCTGCCCAATGCGACGGCGTTCTGGCAGGGCCGGGTATCGCCCGTATATGCGAATATCCTCCCCGGCCTCTCGGCCTCGACCCTTATTCCGTTCGCCGCGACCTTATGGTCGACCCTAAGGCATGAGGCCCTGAATCCCCCCTCCCGGATGAAGGGCTCGCCATCGCCCGGGAGGCCCCTGAGCTCTATTCGGAACCGGCCCGGCTTGTTAAAAAGGGAGAAGGCCTCGAGGAGGCGAGCGGCCCTCCATTCCTCGCCGAGCGGCAAATAGATCTGGAGCGCCTCCCTGCGCCCCTTTCTCCCGAGGAGGTGCACCAAGGCCGGCAGGCCATATATGTGCTCGGGATGGGCGTGGGTTATGAAGATGGCCCATATCTTTAGCGGGTTTAGGGATAGCCTCGCCATCTTATGGGCCACCGAGCCTGGGCAATCTATGAGGAGATACAGGCCCCCCGCCTCCAAAAGCAGGGAGGCGTTATCCCTCCTTGGGGCCGTGGTGGCGGCCGAGGTCCCGAGCACGTAGGCCCTCATGGCGCCCGGATCACTCGCCTATGGATCCCCTCGCCCCGATGCCAATGCCGCCATCGCCGAGGCCGAATGGGGCAAGCTAGGGGTAGACCTCCTTATCGAAGACCTTCATCTCATGCCCGGGCAGGATGAAGTCAGCTATTTCGGCGATCCTCTCGAAGCTCTCCCAAACCTTCCCGATGTCGTAATATCGGCCTATGGGCCAGAACCTCATCTTCCTCTCGGGATCCCCCTCCCAATTCTCGTAGACGAAGACCGCATCGCCGGTTATCACGTAAACTCCCTTATCCGTTTCGACGGCGACCGATTGATGGCCCGGGGAATGGCCGGGCGTTGGGAAGACCGTGACGCCCCTGGCCACCTCCCTCTCCTTGGCTATGGTTTCGAACGGTATCTCCAAGAACGGCGGCTTCAGGCCTATGGCCAGCGCCTCGTAGGATCTATAATATGGCGGTATCGGGGCGATGGCGAAGCTCAGCTCATCCCTATGGACTATGAAGGTGGCGTTCTTGAATTTATCTGCGTTATGGCAATGGTCCCAATGCAGATGCGTATAGATGACCATGTCGATATCCTCCGCCCTTACGCCTATCCGCCTGAGGGCGTTCTGCGGCTCCTGATCCGGAGTGCGCCTCGAGCCCGGGTAATGGTATTTATTGGCCCTCTCCTCATCAGCCATGCCAGTATCCACTAGGATCCTCTCCTTCGCGCCCTCTATGTACCATACCACGGAGGGGTTATCGACCCATTTATCGACATCCTTCCCGAGCGTATTGACCAAGGCCTTATTGCCCCTTATCGTCCCGCATAGGAGCGGCCGGATCCTCAACCCCAATCCGGAACACCGCCCCCCTCATTGGCCCCTCTTGATTAAAAGGGTTCCGAGGGATCCGGCCTTCGCAAGCCGGCCTCGGAACGAGCTGGGGTTTAACGGCACGTGGGTGGCGATCCCGCCCAACTCCTAAACTAAATCGAAGTTTGGGGCATGCCCGATGCCGAGCCCTCCCCCGGCCCTCTGCAAAGGCTACTGGATCTTGACGAGCCTCGCCCTTCTCCTATAGGGGCTCGCCATCTCCGGCGGCTGGACGTGGATCTCGAACGGGTCCCCGATCCCCGCCCTCCAAAGCTCCATTAATACCTTAGCCGGCTTCACCTTTGTAATTATGAGCACGTCTATATCGCTCGAGTATATGCTCCTTCCCTCGGCCACCGATCCGAAGATGTAGGCCTCGGCATTGACATCAAGGCTTTGGGCAACCTCCCTTATCCTCAGAAGGTGGGCTCCTAGATTGTCAAAGATCCTCTGCCTCTCCAAGGCAACCCTCACGAGGGCCTCATGCGACGTTCCTCATCACCTCCTCGACCACGCCCCTCAGCCTTTCCACCTCTTCCTTCCTAAACTCCCTAGCTATATATATCGATGTTATACATGTATCCTCCAGT
>JAWCOP010000141.1:0-3119 GCA_038847005.1 Bathyarchaeia archaeon
GGAGGATAATAACTAGGAACGTCAAGGGCCCCGTGAGGCTCGGCGACGTCCTGATGCTCCGAGAAACCGAGAGGGAGGCTAGGAAGATAAAGTAAGGCCGGGAGGGCCGATGGTAAGGCAATTGAAATGCTCGTTCTGCGGGAAATCGTTCCCCTCCTCGATCGGCTCCATATACGTCAAAAATGATGGGAGCATCTACAGGTTCTGCTCATCCAAATGCAGGAAGAGCTTGTTGAAGCTGGGGAGGGATCCTAGGAAGCTCAAGTGGACCGAGTATTACGGCAAGAAGGAGAGGGGCAAGTGAGCCATGGGGGAGGCCCCTCCGGGGATCGAGAGGACCTTCTTCTGCTTGAAGCCCGATGCCGTTGAGAAGGGGTTGGTCGGGGAGATAATCTCGAGGATCGAGAGGAAGGGCTTGGAGATAATCGGCTTGAAGCTCGTCAGGATCACTAGGGAGCAGGCGGAGAGATTATACGAGGAGCATAGGGGCAAGCCCTTCTACGAGGGCTTGGTGGATTATATGACCTCGGGCCCCTCGGTCCCGATGGTCGTGAAGGGGGTGAACGCGATAAGGCTGATGAGGAACCTCTCGGGCTCCACGGATCCTTCGGAGGCGCTCCCCGGTACGATAAGGGGGGATTACGCGCCAGGGGTCCCCCCGGGCGCGATAATAAGGAACTTGGTACACGCATCGGATAGCCCGGAAAAGGCGGAAAGGGAGATCTCCATATTCTTCGGGGAAGGGGAAATAGTGGAGTAGGGCTTGGGAATATCCTTATCTTCCAATCCTAGCCTTAAAGGGCTTGATGAGGAAGGTTGCCCCTGCGCCATCCCATAGTCGCCGTGCTGGGCCACGTCGATCACGGCAAGACGACCCTCTTGGACTCCATCAGGGGGACCTCCGTGGCCGCGAGGGAGCCCGGGCAGATAACGCAATGGATCGGGGCCAGCATGATACCCGCGGCCACATTGGCAGAGCTTTGTGGTGGATTGCTCAAGCGATACAGGTTCCAGATAAAGGTCCCCGGCCTGCTCTTCATAGATACCCCAGGCCATGAAACCTTCTCCAACCTCAGGAAGAGGGGCGGATCGGCCGCCGATATCGCGATCCTCGTCATAGATGTCATAGAGGGCCTTAAGCCCCAAACGAAGGAATCCTTGGAGATATTGAGGGCTAGGAGGGTGCCGTTCATCGTGGCCGCGAATAAGATAGATTTGATCCCGGGCTGGAAGCCTTTGCCCGGGGCCCCGTTCGAGGATTCGCTCGCCCGCCAAAGCCCGGAGGTAAGGGCCGATCTTGAGAATAGGGTCTACGCCCTAATGGGCGGGCTCTCCGGGCTCGGCTTCAACTCCGATAGGTACGATAGGATAAGGGATTTCACGAAGACCGTCGCCATCGTCCCAGTTAGCGCGAGGACCAAGGAGGGGCTTCAAGACGTATTGTCCATGCTCATCGGCCTGACCCAAGCGTTCATGGAGAAGGACCTGATGACCGCCATGGGCCCGGCTAGGGGCACGGTATTGGAGGTCAAGGAGGAGATCGGGCTAGGCGTGACGATCAACGCGATAATATACGATGGCGTCCTCAGGGAGGGGGACACCATAGTGGTCGGCGGCCTCAAGGGCCCGATAGCCACTAAGGTCAGGGCGATCCTCGTCCCAAAGCCCTTGGACGAGATAAGGGATCCCCGGGATAGGTTCTCGACCGCCCGGGAGGTCGTCGCGGCCGCTGGCGTGAAGATAGGGGCGCCGGGGCTCGAGGGGGCCCTCCCCGGCTCGTCGCTATATGCGGCCCCATCGCCGGATGCCGTCGCCCAATATTCCAAGTTGCTCGAGGAGGAGATCAAGGGTATAGTTATAGCGAGCGATAAGGAGGGCATAGTCCTGAAGGCTGATACGCTGGGCTCGCTTGAGGCGTTGATAAGCTCCCTGAGCTCGAAGGGGATCCCGATTAGGTTGGCCGATATAGGGAACGTTTCCAGGAGGGATGTGGTGGAGGCTGGAACTGTCAAGGAGAGGCTGCTCAGGGCCGTTCTGGCATTCAATGTGAAGTTATTGCCCGATGCCGAGGAGGAGGCCGCGGCCTCAGGGGTCAAGATCTTCAGGAGCAACCTCGTATATGGCCTGATGGAGGAGTTCCTCGAATGGATGGAGAGGGAGAGGGCGGAGGAGGCCTATAGGGAATTCAAGAGCCTCATCCTGCCCGGGGCCATGAGGATCCTCCCGGGCTTCGTATTCAGGAGGAGCAAGCCGGCCATCGTGGGGGTCGAGGTGCTCGGGGGCAGGGTGAGGCCCGGGTATCCCTTGATGACCGAGGATGGAAGGCTGGTTGGGGAGATCCTCCGGATCCAAGATAGGGGGAAGGATATCGAAGAGGCCCCGAGGGGGATGCAAGTGGCCGTTTCGATAGACAAGCCGACGGTCGGGCGCCAGATATCCGAGGGGGACATCCTATACGTGGCCGTTCCGGATTCCCAAATCAGGGCGCTCTCATCCAAGTTCAGGGAGAGACTATCGAGCGAGGATCTGGAGCTATTGGGGAAGATCTCCGAGATCTCGAGGGGGCGCGATGCCCTGCGCTTCCACCCTCAGCCCGTATAAACTTATAAAACGGTTTCCTTCCGCTAATAGCGGAAGGGCTGGTGCGCTCGCTTGGCGAAATTCAAGGTGAGCATAGCGATCCCCGAGGCGAAGGAAGTCAAGACTGTGGAGCTGGAGGGGAGCAGGGCCGTGCCGTTGGTTGGGCGGGAGATAGGGGACATAGTGGACGGATCCCTCGTTGGGATGCCGGGTAAGAGGGTCAGGATAACCGGGGGGAGCGATAAGGACGGGATCCCGATGAGGGGGGACATACACGGCGGGGGTAAGAAGTATATACTCCTATCCGGCCCCCCGGGCTTCAGGCCCAAGCTCAAGGGCCTTAGGGAGAGGAAGCTCGTGAGGGGGAGGACGATCACGGATGAAACCTATCAGATAAATATGGTCGTTTTGACCGATTCCGAGGGAGGGCCCGATGGAGGCGAAGATCGTAAGGGAATTTGAAAACCCGCTCCTTAGGAGGAAGGAGCTCGAGGTGGAGGTTTACCATCCCGGAGCGGGCACGCCGGATAGGAAGTCCC
>JAWCOP010000142.1:0-3106 GCA_038847005.1 Bathyarchaeia archaeon
ATAGCGGGTGGAGGGGCCTCATGTCCCATAGGCCGGATGCGCCCTCCGGGGGAGCCATCGCCGGGGGAAGCGCGCGCTCCGGTCGGTCCGGGATCGGGTGCGGGCCCCATTGCGGGAGGCCCCCTCCCTGCGCGAGGGGGCGGGGGATCCCCCAAGGGGCATAAGGGGCATGGATGCCGAGGGGCGCGTCGTTCGGCACGATGGCCGAACCATGAGCGTTAATCCATCCCATTGGGCTCGCGGGCCTCGCCATGGCCCAAGCCCTCCCATTGGCGATCGCCGCGGGTCCAAAAAAATCCGGGCGCGCCCGCATGGGAGGGGCTTGGATCGCCATGCCATTAAATTCGGCAACGTGGATTATCGGAACTTCGCCAACGCGCGCCCTCGCCCTCATCCCCAACCCCCTCGCCGTTTGGGCGGTAAAAGCTGGATATAAGCGGCATGAACAATTTTCCAGCTAATCCCTTGGCACGCGCTCGCTAATTTTGCCGGAGGGAAGCCCCGGATCGGCTGGGGGCTTTCTCCTTAATTTTTCAACCAACCCCTTTAAGAAGGCTTATTAGCCTTAAGAGGGGACCTCCCCTCGGGTCCCCCGGACCCGAAGCGATAGGACTTGAAGATCAAGCTCGCCAAACAGGTCGGTAGGGTCCCCTACAAGAGGATCGAGCTAAGCGAGGCCGAGGAGGAACGGGTGGAGGCGATAAAGGCGAAAGCCCTCTCCGTGGATATGCATTCGCACCCGATAGTCCTCCCGGAGGACTTGAGGGACCTCGATGCCTACTTCGATGGCCTCAGGTTCGAGATAGGCTATGAGGGCCTCAAGGCCGGGGGCGTCGACGCATGCTGCTTCGCCGTTGGCTTGGGGAGGATGCATAGGATCCCGTTCGCCTACGATGACGTAGTAGCCGAGTTGGGCATGCTGCTGGCGGACATCCATCGCCATGGCGACTTGGCCAAATTGGCCTTGAGGGCCGAGGACATAAGGGCCGCCAAAAGGGAGGGGAAGATGGCCTTCATCCCGGCCCTCGAGAGCGCCACCTGCGTTTGGGAGAAACTCGATAGGATCGATATATTCTACGGGCTCGGGGTCAGGGCCATGGGGCTCACCTATACGGTCAGGAACCTCTTCGGCGATGGCCAGGCCGAGCGGGCCGATTGCGGCCTGAGCCGATTCGGCCTCGAGGCGATAGGGCGCATGAACGAGCTCGGCATTTTGATAGACCTTTCCCACGCGGGCCCTAGGACGGCCCTCGAGGCGATAGAGGCATCGAGGGATCCTGTGGCGATAACCCACGCCGGCGCCCGCGCCCTCCAGCCGACCGTTAGGATGAAGCCGGATGAGGAGATCAAGGCCTTGGCCGAGAGGGGAGGCGTGATCGGCATAGAGGCCGCCCCGAATACCTTGAGCAGCGGCCCTCGTATGGGCATCGAGGACCTATTGAACCACGTGGATTACTGCGTCAAGCTGGTCGGCGCGGATCACGTGGGCATAGGCACCGATACACTATTCGGGGATCACGTAGGCCTTCACGAGGTCATATTGGAGAGGATAGGGATGAAGGGCTTGATACCGGGCGGGACCCGGGGCTATGTAGAGGGCATCGAGAGCCCGGCCGAGTGGGAGAACATCATAAGGGGGCTCGTGAGGAGGGGATATTCGGATTCGGAGATAGAGAAGATCGTAGGCGGGAACTTCCTGAGGCTCTTCGAAAGGGTCGTTGGATAGGACGAGCGCGGAGGGCTCGGGATTTAGCGGGCATCCGAAGAAAAGCTATATGATCATTAGCCTCCGTAAATAATCGAAGCTTGCGCGCTAGGAACTATCGCATAGTAGGAAGATTTAAAAATAACCATCCCAATAAGGGCTTTGGGAAAAGGAAATGAGCTCTACAGAATATCCGCCAAAGCCTTGGTGGTTGGTTCCAAAAGAGAGCTGGAAAAGGGCTTGGTACATCATTTTGCTCATATACTACCTAATACCGCTATGGCCCGATGTCCCATTCTTCGTCTGGCAAAAGTATATACCGGGGCCCTACGGCATACCGATATTCGTCTGGACCTATGCCATCTATCAAATAATTGGCCTCATACTACTGGCAGTTTTCATAGCCTATGCTAGGAAGCGCGGCATGTTCTCCGAAGGGGTTGATGAGTAATGCCGGTGGAAATAAAGCCATACCCGGTTGAGTTCACCGCCACCTTAATCGCCTATTTGGTCCTATGCATCGCGTTGGGGATGTGGGCAAAAAGGCGCACAACTTCGCTAAGGGAGTTCTTCGTGATGGGCGGCACCGCCGGCTCCATAGCCATGGGGCTGTCCTATATGGCAACGCAATATTCGATGAGCACTTTCATGGGCGTGCCCGGATACGTATACGCAATAGGATGGGCCGGCTTGGCCATAAGCTGCGTCAACGCCGGGCTGGGCTTAATGATCCCTGGGCTATTGGTCGGCCGGAGAATCCTCTCCTTGGGCAAGAAGCTCGGGTTCCTCACGATGACCGATTACTTGGGCCATAGGTATCACAGCAACCTGATCAGGGGCATAGTTGCCATATTGATACTGATATTCATAGTCCCATATATGGGCGCCCAATGCATCGGCGCTGGCGTGATAGTCAACACCTTCACGGGCGCCCCCTATTGGGTAGGCGTGCTCTTCATGGCCGGCTTGGTCACAATCTATTCCGCCCTTGGGGGGGTCAGGGGCGTCGTATGGACGGACATCCTCCAAGCAGTGATTATGATGTTCACCGCCGTAGTCCTTTGCGCGGCCGCGGTGAGCTATGCCGGGGGGTTCGAGAAGATCAACGCTTGGCTGCTCCAGAACAGGCCCGGGGCACTGTCCATGCCGGGCGAGCCTTGGAAGACAATGACATACCCCTACTACGTATCGCAAGTACTCCTGTGGACCTTCTTCACGATCGGGCAACCCCAGCTCTTCACGAGGTTCTTATTCCTCAAGAACCAGAGGGCGTTGGCGAGGGCGATGATCTGGGGAGGCATCGGGTTCTTCATATCCTCGTTCTTCGTCTACATCGCTGGCCTATCCGCCGCCCCGGTCTTCAAATTAGGCACCGGGGAGCTCGATTGGGTCAATCCGCTG
>JAWCOP010000143.1:0-3105 GCA_038847005.1 Bathyarchaeia archaeon
AGCTCCCGACCGGTATCAGGCATATATCGGTTTTCTTGAGCCATTCGGCGACGTCGTGGGCGGTCATCTCGAATATGTTGTATTTCGAATACCACCAATCCGGGTATACGGGCATCGTGCCATCACTTCCGCAGGGAACGAAATCCCCCTCCCGGCTAATATTCCTTTCCGAAATGAGCCCCTCGCGGAACGAATGTTTTATAAATGATTCCCAAATCCCTATTATCGAGGGAAACGGCCATGGTTTATGGCTATGCTGGTAAGATTTTGAGGGTTGACCTGAGCGCGGGTAAGACCAAGGATGAGCCGCTGGACATGGAATGGGCGAAGAAATTGATCGGCGGGGCCGGATACGCCGCGAAGATACTCTTCGAGGAGGTCGGCCCCGGGGTCGATCCGCTGAGCCCGGAGAACAGGCTGATATTCATGACGACCCCCGCCATAGGGAGCGGCTTCCCATGCGGCAACAAGATGCAGGTCGTCGCTAGGTCCCCGCTGACCGGGATCTGGGGCGACGCGACCTTCTCGCCCAGATTCGCCTTGGAGCTGAAGAGGGCCGGATATGATGGCATAGTGATCCAGGGGAAGTCCAACAAGCCCGTATATCTGTGGATCAACGACGGCAAGGCCGAGATAAGGGATGCGAGCAAGCTTTGGGGGAAGGAAACGTTCGAAACGGTGGAATTGGTCAGGAAGGAGCTAGGCGATGAGGGCGTCAGGGTCGTGGCGATAGGGCCCTCCGGCGAGATGCAGCTGAAGCTGGCTTGCGTAATGAGCGACGATGGGAGGGCCGCGGGGAGGACCGGGATGGGCGCCGTGATGGGCTCTAAGAACCTAAAGGCCATAGCCGCCAAGGGAAGCGGGAAGATAGAGGTGGCGAACCCCGAGAAGATAAGGGCCCTATCGGCCGAGGCGATAAAGATCTCGATGGAGAAGACCCAAGGCCTTAGGAACTTCGGGACCGCGGCCGGCGTCCTAACGTTCGAGGAGATGGGCAACCTGCCGATGAGGAATTGGACCAGGGGCAGGTTCCCGGGGGCGCCGAACATATCGGGCCAGAGAATGGCCGAGACGATCCTGACGAACAGGGAGGCCTGCTTCACTTGCCCGATCGCATGCGGGAGATACGTGGAGGTCAAGGAGGGCCCGTATAAGGTGAAGGGATACGGCCCGGAGTATGAGACGATCGGCATGCTCGGCTCCGCCTGCTGGATCGATAACCTCGAGGCGATAGCGAAGGCGAACGATATATGCAACCGCTATGGGATGGATACCATATCGGTCGGCGGGACGATAGCCTTCGCCATGGAGTGCTACGAGAAGGGCCTGATCACCAAGCGGGATACCGGTGGACTAGAGCTGACTTGGGGCAACCACGAGGCGATGGTGAAGCTCGTCGAGCAGATGTGCAAGAGGGAGGGCTTCGGGGCCGTATTGTGCGATGGATCAAGGATCGCCGCGCAGAGGATAGGGAAGGGCTCCGAGAAGTACGCCATGCAAGTGAAGGGGCTGGAACTGCCGGCCCACAACCCGTATAGGTTCAAGACGATGGGCCTGAACTACGCGACGGGCAATAGGGGAGCCTGCCACAACAGGGGCTCGCCCGCCTATCCGGCGAGGGGCATCACGAGCCCCGAGATAGGCCTAGGGGAGAAATACGACGGGCTCTCCCCGGTCGGCGGCGGAAGGATCACAAAGATCCATCAGGATGCCTGCGCCCTCGTGGATTCCTTCGGGATGTGCAAATTCATGCAATTCTTCGGCGGGCTCAACCTGAATATGATGACCGAGCTCTACAACGCGATAACCGGATCCAACGCCACCCTACAAGAGCTTATGAAGGCAGGGGAGCGCATATGGAACCTGCAGAGGGCCTTCAGCGTTAGGATGGGCCTCACCAAGAAGGACGATAGGCTCCCGGAGCGCTTCCTCAAGGAGCCGCCTCCGGACGGCGCCATAGCCGGCCAAGTCGTCGAGCTGGATCAAATGCTCGAGGAGTACTATAGGGAGAGGAAGCTCGATGCGAACGGCAGGCCGAGCGAGGAGAAGCTGAGGGAGCTCGGCTTGGACTTCGTGATCAAGGCGCTGAAATGAGCGACAAATGAGGGTAAGGATCAAGCCGCTCGGGATCTTGAGGGATTTGGCGGAGAGCGCTGTCGTAGAGGTGGAGCTCAGGGAAGGGTCCACGGTCGGCGACCTAATCGAGGAGCTCGATCGCAGATATAGGGGCTTCAAGGAGGCCGTCACGAAACCATATGTGACGATAGCCGTTAACGGGAGGGAGATAGAGTTCGCGAAGGGCTTCGAGACCGAGCTCTCGGAGGGGAGCGTCGTGGCCTTCCTCCCGCCCTACGCCGGCGGCTGATCCAATCCACTCCCTTTCCTCCTTTTTCTCCTCCTCCATACCAAAAGCTAGGCTTATATTGGTAGAGGGGCCTACTCCGGCCCATAATAAGCGAGGCGGGGAGGATACAAGAATTGGGCTATCTGCTGGGCTGCGATGTCGGGACGACCGGTTGCAAGACCCAGATATTCGATGCGGAGGGGAGGCTCATTTCCCAATCCTATAGGGAGTATCCCCTTATCTACCCGAAGCTGAGATGGGTCGAGGCCGATCCGGAGGGGCATTATTGGTGGGCCGTTAGGGAAACTTTCAGCGAGGCCATAAAGAGAAGCGGGATAAATCCTAAGGACATAGAGGGAATATCGGTGAGCTGTACCAATTGCATATTGGCGGTCGATAAGGACGGAATGCCCCTCAGGAATGCGATAATGCAATTGGATAAGAGGATGGTGCCCCAAGCCGAATGGATAAGGGAGCACATAGGTCCGAAGAGGATATTCGAGAAAACTGGCAATAGGATATCCGCCGGTGGGACCGCGGCGCCAACGATACTATGGATCAAGGAGGAGGAGCCAAAGGTCTTCGAGAAGACGTACAAGTTCCTTTACCCGACGGGCTATATAGTCCAGAAGCTCACGGGCGAGTTCTCCATCGAGTACAGCAGGGCCTCGTTCACGATATTATTCGAGGTCGGCGGGAGGAAGACTTGGTGCGAGGAGATATGCGAGGAGATGGGCATACCGATCGATAAGCTCCCTAAG
>JAWCOP010000144.1:0-3102 GCA_038847005.1 Bathyarchaeia archaeon
AACGGCCGCCCAACCAAGTCAAACGTTCATATGTTGAGGTGCCTGCGTATGCAGGGCCCCGCGGGAGGTAGCTACGATTTGTTGTTTCAGGTTGCGCTTGGTTGCCATTTAACGGCGCGATTATAACGCCGTTGACCCCCCCTATAGGGGGGGAGGGGTCGCGAAAGGGCCATTTTGAAATCTTGATTAAAATCAAAAAAATCAAGTTTTTCAAATTCCGGCCAAATGGGGCCCATTTCCGGCCCGTTTTGGCGAGGAAAATCAAATAAAATCAGATCCCGGCGTAAAGGGATCCAGGCGAGGGGGGATTGGAGGGGAGGGTATTTAAAGCCCCGGGCGGGGAAACCCTCCCGAACGAGGTCCTCGTGGGATTGGATGGGAAGATAGGGGAATTGAGGGATAGGCTAAACGAATTGAGGTTCATAGGTTTGACGGGCAGCGCGACCCAAGTGACGGAGGCGCCCCTGATCCTCCTCGAGGGCCTCGAGGGGGAGGTCAGGGAGGAGGATATAGCCGTCATAGCCAACCGGGACGGGGGCTTCATCTTCGCCGTTTGCAGGAGGGGCATGGGCATAAACGAGAACCTGAGGGTCGGGGGCTATACGCCCGGGATAGCCTACGCCCGATCCAAGGGGGAGCCGCCGTCGAGGGCCAAGGAATCATATCACTTCACGCTTTCCTTGATCGGCGCCCTCTCGGGCGATGGATTGAAAACGAACGATAGGATAGTGGCGCCGGGCTCGCCCGTTTACCTATTCGATAGGCGGAACGAGGGCCTGAACCCCTTGGCCTTCATAAGGCCCGGGGATTGCGTCGAGGGCGGGCATCTGGCCAATTCGGAGGGCAATTGGCCCATCCCTTTCAACAGGGCCTTCATCCCGTACCATATAGGCGTTTTCGGGGCGACGGGCTCCGGGAAATCCAGGCTGGCCAGGCATTTATTGATACCTTTGCTGCTCGGGGCGGGATACGGCGTCTTGGTCTTCGATTGGGAGGGGATAGATTACGCGCCCCATTTCGAGGAGGAGGCGATCTCGATCCTCGATTTCAGGATGGACGCCCATACGGCCTCGAGGTTCATAGCCCGCTCGGCCGATCACTTCGGCTACGAGAGGGAGGAGGACGTCGTTCCCTCCGCCGTCATACAGGCCTTGACGGAGAGGAGGGATGGCGGAGCGATGTGGTGGGACCGGGTTCCGATGGAGGCCCCCAACGGCTCGGGCCTTCGCGATGCCCTGCGCTCCAGGGCCTTGGGCATCCTCAGAGGAAGGGCGAAGTCGAAGTGGGACGAATACGGGGCCGTTTGGGAGTCCAGGCTGGATTGGGGGCTCGGGAAGATAGCCGAGGGGGATTGGGACCTCCTCCATAGGCTGAGCCAAGGGACGGCCACCATCGAGGATTTCGAGCTCCCAACCCCGGGTAGGCTTTCGGTGATCGATATGAGCGATGTCAGCGACGGGCTCAAGCTATCCTTCTTCTCGAGCCTTTGCGGGAGGCTGCTGGGCCTCATGCGCGGGGCCCGGGAGCCGCTCAATTTGGCCCTTATAATAGACGAGGCGCCCCAATATTGCCCCTTCGAGCCCAAGGGCCTACAGGCGAAGACGACGGAGCAGATAAAGGATCTATGCGCCTTGGGCCGGAAGAGGGGGCTTTGCGTCGCCCTCTTGGCCCAGGGGATGGCCGGGGAGATAGGCGTGAACGCGGCCGTGAGGAGGAACCTGAACACGCTGTTCATAGGCCAGATCCATCCCTTGGACTTGGAGGAGGCGGGGAAGAGGCTCCAGCCATACGGGATAAGGGCGGAGGAGCTATTGTTCCTGGATCCGGGCAAGTTCTATTTGGCCGGCAAGATGAACCCATCGCCAACGCCCCTTTTGATATCCTTCAGGATAGAGGGATGAGGTGGAGGGGTTGGATTCGGAGGGGAACCCCCTATTGACGCTCCCGAGGCCGATAGTGGACGCCCTTTTCGAGAGCGCCGGGCGGGAGGCGGGGGAGGCGAAGGCCAGGATCCTGAGGCTTAGGGCGAAGCTGAAGGGCCTGAAGGGGCTTTTCGAGTTCGAAGGGCTCGGGGATGGGAGGCGCGGGCTGGTCGTTGTGGCGGATGGATCGATGTCGATGGTCCCGAGCGATAGGATCGGCTCTTCGTTCGCCATCTACACCGCCGGCTACATGGCCTTCGAGGGCGATAGGATGATCGATGAGGAATATTCCGCCGGATCCCTGAGCTGGGCCGATGGCGGGAGGAGGGCCTTCGGGACGCTCCTGAGGCTTTTGATGGCGAACGCCGAAAGGGAGGCGGCCCTCGAGGCCGATAGGAGGCATGGCCCGGACCTGATACTGGTCGATGGGCCATTCTTCTATTTCAGGGGCCATTGCCGATATATCCGGGGGATCGAGCTCGGGGTCGAGGGCCTCGAGTCGGGCTCGGATTTGGTCGAGGCGGTCAGGGATAAAACCCTGAGGCTTATGGAGGGCGGGAGGGCCTTGGCGGCGATAAGGAGGAGCGCCCTCAGGGCGATAGATGGGTGGCTGATCTATAATAGGGGCGAGGGGGCCCGCCTCGGGACGAGCGATAAGCACATCCTGACGATGGTAATGCCTCCCGGGGCCCTTTGGTCCTATCGCCAAGCCCTGGGGGGCGATCCCCTGCTCTTCGCCTCCTTCTATCGATTCTATAGGCGCCGGAGGGGGGAGGGAAGATCGGCAGAGGAGCTCGAGGGGATAAAGGGCGATATATTGGAGCAATGCGCCAGGGATTGGGAGAACAAGTTCGAGAGGGATTTGGGCATGGGGAGGCCCCCGGGGTTGGAGAGGTTCTACGTCAGGTACGGCCCGGGCTCGCCCCCCTTCGAGGTCGAGGCCCCGAGGGGCCTGAGGGTGAGGGAATGCGCCGAGTATTTCATCGATTTCCACAACCCCGCCACGGGCCTGCCTTGGCCTATGGACCTGATCGACGACGCGGTCGGCCTGCCCAGGGGCTCGACGACGGCGTTCGCGGAGGAGGTCGAGGCGAGGCTGGTGGGGGATGAGGAGATAGGGGACAAATCGGCCATATCGGATTACTTCGCGCCCCTGAACCCGCAGAAGAGGGAGTTCGCG
>JAWCOP010000145.1:0-3099 GCA_038847005.1 Bathyarchaeia archaeon
TTGGCTCCTCCTTCAGGAGCTGCCCAATGCCTCCTTCAACCTAGAGGCGATCTCGGAGGGCTTCCGCGCGACCTCAACCCCGGCCCTCTTGAAGGCCTCGAGCTTGCTCTCGGCGGTGCCGGTCCTGCCGCTTATTATGGCGCCAGCATGCCCCATCCTCTTGCCCGGCGGCGCGGCCCTCCCGGCGACATATGCAGCGACGGGCTTGGGGTAATTCGTCCTGATTATGTACTCGGCCGCCATCTCCTCGGCGTTCCCCCCTATCTCCCCTATCAGGGCGACCGCCTTCGTTTCCTTATCGTTCCTGAATAGCTCGAGGACGTCTATGAAGCTCAGGCCGACGAGTGGGTCCCCCCCTAGGCCTATGCATGTCGATTGACCCAAGCCCGCCTTGGTGAGCCCCGCCGCGATCTCATATGTCAGCGTCCCGCTTCTGGAGGCCACGCCCACGACCCCCTTATTGAATACGTGAGCGGGCATTATTCCGAGTTTACAAAGGCCCGGGCTTATTATCCCCGGCGTATTCGGCCCGATTATCGTCACGCCCCTCTCGCCGGCCTTGGCCAATATGTACATGGAGTCCAGAACCGGAACCCCCTCCGCTATCAGGACTATTGGGCTCAGGCCCGCCTCTATGGCCTCTAGGGCCGCCTCCTTCGTGAATTGAGCGGGGACGAATACTATGGAAGCGTTCACGCCCCTCTCCTCAACGGCTTCCCTCACGGTATCATACACGGGCACCCCTTCGACCTCGGAGCCCCCCTTCCCGGGGCTCGTCCCTGCCAAAACCTTGGTCCCGTATTGCTTCAGGAGCCTCGTGTGGAAGCTGCCCTGCTTCCCGGTGATCCCTTGGACCAAGACCTTAGTATTGGCATCTACCAATATGGCCATTTCAAGCACCCCTCGCGAGCTCGACCGCCTTCATGGCGGCCTCCTCCATGCTATCGAAGGAATCGATCCCAGCTTCGGACAATATTCTCTTCCCCTCCTCCTCGTTGGTGCCCACGAGCCTTATCACCATTGGCTTTGCGAAGCCCACCCTTTCCTTGACCCTGACCACGGCCTTGGCCACCTCATCGCACCTTATGATCCCGCCTAGTATGTTCATGAGGAGCACCTTGGTCTTGGGGTTGGATAATACTATTTCGACGGCCTCGACCATCCGCTCCACGGTGGCCGTTCCGCCCATATCGCAGAAATTGGCTGGCTCTCCCCCGTACTCCTTCACAAGATCTAACGTCGCCATCGTGAGGCCCGCCCCGTTCCCGACTATGCCAACGTATCCATCGAGGTCCACATAGGCCAATCCCGATGCCTTGGCCCTAGCCTCTAGGGCGGTCATCTCCGGCCCAGCCATTTTGGCCCTCGCCTCATATTCCTTATGCCTGTAAAGGGAATTGTCATCGATGATCAGCTTCATGTCCGCGGCCACGAAGGTCCCCTCCCCAGTTTCAACCAGCGGGTTCGACTCGACCAGTTCGCCATCGTATGAAACCGCCATATCGTAGAGCCTCTTTATGATCGCGCCGAGCTCCAATAATTGCCTCCCCCTGTACCCCATCCTCCTCGCTATGTACCTGGCCTCATGCTCCTGAAGCCCCCTTATTGGATCCACATCGCCCCTCACTATCTTCTCCGGCGACTTCTCGGCGACCTCCTCTATGTCCACGCCGCCCTCCGTCGAGGCCAAGTAGGAGTACCTCTTCGAAGCCCTGTTTATCACGAAGCCCGCGTATAGCTCCCTTTTCACCTTGATCCTCTCCTCGACCAAGAGCTTAGAGACCCTCTCGCCCTTTATCTCGGAACCCAATAGCGCCTCCGCCACCCTATAGGCCTCCTCCGCGCTATCAGCGAACTTTATCCCGCCCGCCTTCCCCCTCCCGGCCACTAGGACTTGGGATTTCAGCACCACGGGTTTCCCAATGGATTCAAAGGCCCTCCTCGCTCCCTCGGGGGTTTCGATCACCGTTCCCTTGGGCCTCGGTATTCCAAACCTCTCCGCTATATCCTTCGCCTCATACTCGAAGAGCTTCATTGCGACCCGCTCCTCGTCCTATAAGGCCCATCCGCCTCCCAAAATAAGCTTATTGTCCATCCCGTTGCCCAAATCCGATCCAAATAGGGCCCGCCGATCCCAGACCGCAAGGCATTTATAGGGATGCCCGGCCCCATTGGGGCAACGGATCCAATGGCATCGAGGAAGGGGTGATATCGGTTGGCATCCGCATCCACGAACTCCATCTTCGTAGGCAGGAAGCCGGTGATGAACTACGTCCTCGCCTGCATAACGCTCCTCCAGGGCGGGGCCCCGGAGGTCTCCGTCAAGGCGAGGGGCAGGGCCATAAATAGGGCCGTGGACGTCGTCGAGGTCGTGAGGAAGCGCTTCATGCCCGACGTCAAGGTGAAGGACGTAAAAATAGGGACGGAGCAGCTCGTCAGCAAGGAGACGAACGCCCCGATGAACGTCTCCACCATAGAGATAATCCTATCCAAGTGAAAGCCCGGGCCCATATCGGGGCGATCCGGGCCGAAGGCCCCCTTTTTATAAGCTCCCCATCGCCCGCCAATGGCCAATGGCGAGAGCGCCGAGTAATGTATAAATAAGCCTCTGAAGGAAACCCCATTCCTCGGCCCTCCCCTCCAATCGCCGAGGGAATTGGATGGCATTGATGGTGACAAATGGTAAGGACGGCGCTGGACAGCTTTTGCGTGAAGAGCGGCATACTCTGCCGCAAATGTGAGGAGAAGGTCAAGAGCGGAGAGGTGACTAGGCTAGATCTTAAAGTGATAAAGGCCTTAATGGAGTTGGAGAAGAGCTTCCCGAAGCTCCAAGACGTCACCTATCGCAAATCGGCCGAGGCCGGTGGGACGCTTATTGTGATGGTCGATGGGCCCGACGTTGCGACCCTCCTATCCCAAGGGGGGAAGATCGTAAGGGCCTTGGAGGATGGGTTGGGCAAGAGGGTGAAGGTCATGAGCTACGGAGGGGATACTAGACAATTCTTGGAGGAGTTGCTTAGCCCGCTTTCAATAGTAGCCATAAACACTGTGTGGATACCGGACGGTAGTACTGAAACGAAGGCCGTGATTCGAGGCAGG
>JAWCOP010000146.1:0-3018 GCA_038847005.1 Bathyarchaeia archaeon
GCCGGTGACCTCCCTAACGTCGCGCTTTATTATCTCCACGAGCTCATGCCCCTCCGGCACCTCCAACGGATCCCTATCCTCCGTAACGGCCAATTCCTCCACGTTCAACTCCGGGTCGATGGCCCTCATTCGCCTCACGGCCAATTCCACGTACTCCTTGACCCTTTGGGTCGATTGCGGGGGCCCAATCCTTATATCCAATTCGAACGTGCAAAGCTCCGGCACAATGTTCACCTTCGTTCCCCCCTCCATCCTCCCGAGGTTGATCGTATCCCTCCCGACGAGGGGATGATCCCTCAGCTCCATCCTCTTTATCTCGTTTATCAACGCGATCGCCTTCTCGATGGCATTGATGCCGAATTGTGGGGCCCCCCCATGGGCGGTCCTCCCGCGCACCCTTATCCTATACCAGACCCTCCCCTTGAAGGATCCGACTATGTCCATATCGGAGATCTCCCCGATTAGGACCATATCCGGCCTTGGGAAGCCCGCCTCCCTTAGGCCCCTCTCGAGGACGTACTTCATGCCCATCGGCCCGGCCGTTTCATCATCGACGGTGGCGCCGAGCAAAAGGTTCCCCCTCAGCTCGGCCCCCGCGTCCAGAACGGCCCTCAGGGCGTATACCTCACCCGCGAGCGCGCATTTCATATCTGCGGCCCCCCTCCCCCATATCTTCCCATCGTGGATCTCGCCGCCGAAAGGCGGATACTTCCAAGCCGATGGATCCCCCTCGGGAACCACGTCCATATGCCCGCTTATCATGTAGGTCCTATTGCCCTCCGACCCCTTCAACAGCCCAACCACGTTGGGCCTCCCGGGCTCGCCCTCCATGATCGAAACCTTCAAGCCGAGCTTCTCGAATTCCTCGCGCATTATCCCAGATACCTCCTCATACCTCCCGGGCGGATTCACGCTCGGCGCCCTGACGAGCTTCCTCGTCAGCTCTATCAGGCCCCGCTCGTCCAACTTCCTCAATACATCCGCTCTATCGATCATTGCGATTCGCCGGGATCAAAGGCATCGGGCCCGATTAAAACCTTCCCAGCCCGATCGATTTAACGGCGGCCTCCAACTCCTCCTCGATCGGGGTGAGCGTCGGGATTTTGGATAAATCCCCATAGGGCGTTTTGGTCTTAAGGCCGCTGCCGGTCAGCACGCAAACGATCGCATCGTCGGGGTCGATCGCGCCCCCCTCGGCCAGTTTCCTAGCACCCGCCAATGAGGCCGCGGCCGATGGCTCCACGAACAAGCCCTCGAGGCTCGCGAGCTCGGCCCCCGCCCTAAATATCTCCGCGTCGGAGACGATCTCCCCAGCGCCGCCCGTATCCCTCACGGCTTTCATCACCCTCTGGCCGTTCAAGGGAGCCCCTATCATCAGGCCCTCCGCGATCGTCTCCGGCTTATCGATCGGCTTTATCTCCTCGGACCCAGTCTTGAGGGCGTTCGCTATTGGGCAACAGCCCTCCGGTTGCACGCAAGCCAAGGCCGGGAACCGATCGATGAGCCCCAAGGCCCTCATCTCCCATAATCCCTTGTATATGCCGAGTAGGCCGCTCCCGGTCCCCACCGGGAAGAGGATCCAATCCGGAACGGCCCAATCTAGTTGCTCTAGGATTTCGAACGCGATCGTCTTCGGGCCCTCAATGGCGAAGGGGTTCGCTTGGAACCCGCAATAATACCAGCCGAACCTCTTCCTAACGTAATCGGCGGCCTTGTAAACGTCGCCCCTCGTCCCCCTTATCTTGAAAGCCTTGGCCC
Source organism: Bathyarchaeia archaeon (assembly GCA_038847005.1). Classification (GTDB taxonomy): domain Archaea; phylum Thermoproteota; class Bathyarchaeia; order 40CM-2-53-6; family CALIRQ01; genus CALIRQ01. Next base: position 1,759 of record JAWCOP010000146.1, read on the forward strand.
CATAGGCCGACGATTGTATCAGCTTGCCCTCGCTCGCGTAATCGGGAACGAAGATGAAGCACTCGATGCCAAGCCTCGCCGAGTAGGCCGATATCGATGAGGCCGCATTGCCGGACGAATCCAAGACGGCCTCTTTAAAACCCAACTCTTTGGCCATCGAGATCATGACCGAGGCGCCGCGATCCTTGAAGGAGCCAGTGGGATTCGAGAAATCCAATTTCAGCATTAAATTCCTCAATCCCGAGGCCCCCCCGACCCCTTCGGATCTTATCAAGGGGGTGAACCCCTCGCCTAGGCTGACTACGTTCTCCGGCTTGGGCGGGAGCAGCTCGGCGTATCTCCACATGCCCCAAATCCTCCTAAGGCCCAGCGAGGCCCTGTCCAATCGGCCCTTAACGGCTTCGAGGTCGTATTGGGCCTCTAGGCCGGAGTCGCATTTTGGACATGCGTATTCGAAGCCCTTTACCTCGCCCCCGCATCTTGGGCATTTTAGATGCGTGAAAAAGCTCCTCATTCGCCCGAACGCCTCGGCGGGCCAAGGGATCAGGAAAGGTACTCAAAGGCCGTCAGGGCGTATATCTCGGCGGCCTTGACGATATCGTCGGCCTCGACCCTTTCGTCTATGGCGTGGGATTGCCTTATGAAATCCCCCGGCCCGAAGGAGTAGGCCGGTATGCCCTCCCTCCTTAAGAACCTGGCATCGGTGGCGCTCTGTTGAACGAATAGCCTCGGCTCGAAGCCCAGGATCGCGAACGCGTTCCTGCGGAGCGCGGCGATCGATGCTTCATCTGGCCTCGTATAGGTAGGGTCGGAGTAGGATATCCTATCCAATTCGACCTCCGGGACCTTCGCCTTCACGAGCTTCGCAAGTGTTTCGAAGGCGAAATCCGCGGTCGAGCCCAAGGGGATCCTTATATCGACCTCCATTACGCAGGAATCGGCGACCACGTTCGCCTTCGTCCCGCCCCTTATGGTCCCGTAATTGATCGTGAAATGGTCGAGCGCATCCCCGCATTCATCTTTCCCGGTAACCTCCCTTAGAACCCCCTTGGAGAACTCCACCACCTCGGCCAACTCCTCCGGGGCTTCGGCCTCGAGGGAGGCGATTTGGGAAGACGCCCTAATGGCCTCGCACATCATGAGGATCGCGTTCTTGCCAAGCATCGGCAGGCTCCCATGGGCCGGCCTCCCCTTCGTCGCGATCCTCGCGAGGCACCAGCCCTTCTCCCCTATCCTGCAAAACCTCAGGAGACTTGGCTC
>JAWCOP010000147.1:0-3026 GCA_038847005.1 Bathyarchaeia archaeon
CTTCCTAGGCCTTGTGATCCATGGCCCAACGTCCGCGTTGCTCGCTTGGGCCGCATCGGGCCTTTGGATGGCGGCCATCTTCCCAACAATATTGGCTTGGGCGACTGATTCCTTCCCCGAGCATTCCGGCAGCATCTCCGGTACAATCTTCACATTCGGGTTCTCCGGCGCCGCCTTCGCACAATGGTTCATCGGGTTCGTCGGCGAGCGGACGTCCTTGGGCCATTCGATGCTCTACCTAGCGGCCTCGGCGCTCTCCATAGGGCTTTGCAGCCTCGCCAGCCTCAAGATGCGATCCGGCCGGATAAGGCTTTAATTGTGGCGGCGAGGGCGCTGGCGGAAGCCGAGGGGATCGAGCTTTGGGCGACCACAGGGGCCTCGTGCTCGCCGCTTGTTCATCGAGCGCCGGGCTGATAGGCTTCACGATGGCCTTGATGGGGCCGAGCCTGAAGTTCATGGCATCGGAGTTCGGGTTGGGGCTTTGGGAGGCGGGCATGCTCGCGAGCGCCGTGAGCGTTGGATACATGTTCAGCCCATTCGGCGGCCTCCTATCGGATAGGATAGGCGAGTTGAATTCGATATTCCTAGCGCTGGTTTCCTTGGCCATCCTCTCCCTACTCGTTTCAAGCTCCGGAGGGTTTCCCCTTTGCTTCGCGTCATTAGCGTTTTTGGGGCTTTCGATAGGGACCATAAACTCCATCACGACCCTATCGGTCGCCAAGGCATATCCGAGCTCGAGGGTGTGGGCGCTGAACATCCTCCACGCCTTCTTCGGGATTGGATCCCTCAGCGGTCCAACGATCGCGGGCCTCCTGCTATCATATGGATCGAGCTGGAGGGCCGTTTACCTCATCCCAGCGCTCCTCTCGATCCCGGCGGGCCTCTTAACGTTCGCGGGATCCGCCCGCGCCAAGGTGGACTTGGCATCGGCCCCAAAATTGGATCGGAGGGCCCTATCGATCGTTGGGAATAGGGCCTTCCTCGCGCTCGCGCTGGCCACCTTCGCCCATATGGGGATGGCCATAGGCTCCACCGCTTGGCTGCCCACCTATTTGATGCTCCATAAGGGCTTCGACCCCAAGTTCGCCGGGCTCACGATAGGCCTATTTTGGGGCTGCGTCGGGTTGGGGAGGCTCGCGCTGGCGAAGGCACCGGAGGCGATCGGGCTCGAGAGATCCATCGCCATATTCGCAATATTAGCCGGATTCCTCTCTTGGGCCGGCATCTACGCCAAGGGCCAATACGCCACCATGGCCCTATGGGCCCTATCCGGTCTAGCGTTCTCCATAACGCTCCCATCGGTGCTGGCGCTCTCGGTCAAGAAGGTCCCGGGCATGGCGGGGGGAGCCATGGGGCTGCTGTTCAGCGTAGGCATGGCCGGGTCGATATTCTCGCAATGGGCCATAGGCTTCCTCGGCGGGCTCTTCTCCTTGGCGATATCGATCCATTGCGTATCCCTCTTCGCGTTCGCGATGGGCATAATCCCGCTCGGAATGTTGTTTGCGTCGGGATCGAGGGGAGGGGGAACTCGGGCTGGATGAGGTCCGAGATATTAGCTACGGAATGCGCGCCTTGGGCTATCCAAGGCCGGTTCCCTTCTGCGGGAGCCCGAGCCCTCCAACTTCTCCATGAAATCCCTTATGCCGCTCCTTATATCGTACCTAGGGGCGTAGCCCAATTCTTCTTTAGCCCTGCCCCAGTCGAGGACCCCCTTGGCCGGGTTCCTGATGTCGAACTCCTTGCTGATCTCGAACTTTGCATCCGGTATGAACTCCCGGACGATCTCGGCCACTTCCTTGAAGGAATAGAATTGCCCGCTCCCTATGTTGAATATCCGATGCCTCAATCTGCCGGGGCTCGCCTCCAAGGCCAGCGCAACGGCCTCGCCCGCGTCTGGGCCATAAACGAGCTCCCATTTGTCATCGCTCTTTGGGACCTTGGCAACGAGGCCGCGAGCGCACTTCGTGACGATCTCCTCCACGCCCCTGAAGCCCCTCACCCCACCCAGGCCGTAAACGAGGGGGAACCTGAGCGCGACGAAATCCACCCCATAGTCCCTGCAATAGTTCAGGCCTATGTGCTCGGAGGCCAGCTTGAACGCGCCGTAGATCGTGATCGGGTTCTTCGGGAAATCCTCATCCAGCGGCCCCTCCGGGGTGGCGCCGTAGACGGCTATGGAGCTCGCGAAGACGACCCTCCTCAAGTCCAATAGCCTAGCGGCTTCTAGGACGTTCATCGTACCCTCTATATTGACCCTTAGGGCGTCCATCGGGGACCTCTGGGCATAAGGCGTCAGGAGGGCCGCGAGGTGGACCACGCTTTCGACCCCCCGGGCTTTCAGCGCGCGTATCAGGTCGAACGGATTGGCCACATCTCCCCCCACTATCTCGATCCTATTCTCAATATCCCGCATATGGCCAGTTTCTGGGCTGGCGTCATATGCGATTACGGCTTTCCCCTTGGATAGAAGCGCTCGCGCTGTATAAGAGCCTATCAGCCCGGTGCCCCCGGTAATGAGGACGCTCATGGATAATGATATTTTTTTCCTGAAGATAAATCTTGATGGCGGATCGCAGGTTTGAATGGAAAAAAGGAAAAAAGGGATTTGGAGGTCCCTTAAGTCGCCTTACCCTTCGCGAACTCTTGGGCTAGGAACAGGTGGAACTTCTCCAGCTTGTCCCTAGAGGGGGGCTTTGTGAATAGGCTGACTAAGACCCCGGCCACGATGGCGGCTACGTTCACAGCCAAGTTGAAGTGGAAGCCTCCTGGGTTCTGGAGCCATTTGGGAGATCCGACGAAGTTCGGAGTCATCGTCACGAAGTTCACTATTATTCCTACGATCAGCGCTGCCCATACTCCGGCCTTGGTCACCTTGAACTTGCCCATGGGCATGACGGCACCCAATACGGGAAGGAAGAGGCAACCGACGACACCCGTGGACAATGGCGTCAGGAGCGTAATAATCGGTAGCTTAGCTGCATAGGTGGATACATAGACCGTCATTAGGCCAATTATTAGGACCAAGA
>JAWCOP010000148.1:0-3023 GCA_038847005.1 Bathyarchaeia archaeon
GGATGGACGTTGGGATACCTCGTGGGCAGATAGGCCTTATCCAGCTCGAGGGCCATCTCGTAGACATCCCTACCCGGTCGATCCGGCCCCGGCAATTCCTCGAGCAAGGAGGCCACAGAATGGCCGAAGGCCTCGGCCCCGAGGCGCGATAGCACGGCCTTCGCGGCCTTCTCGGCGGCCTGCTGGGCGGAGAAGCACGCCCATTCGTAGAACCCATCGCGCAGGTCGCGCTTGGCATGCTCCAGATCCCTCTCGGCCTGCTCCATCCAGTCCCTGCTCCTCTCGACCACCGCCGACCTCCGGATGGGTTTCACGCCCCTAGGGATTTTAACGTTATTGAGTCGGGGGCGCTAGATCCGTGCCCGATCGCTCGCGATGCTCGATCCAAGCGGGAGGCGGGGGCGGGAGGGCTCATCGCCGCTTCCGAACTATAACCTCGCCCCTATCCCCATCCACGACGACCATATCGCCGCTTTCTATAACCTCCAAGGGATTCCTATCCAACCTATCGACTATGGGTATGGATCTTCCATAGAACTCCTTGGCCATGAGCGCCCCTATGGTGACTATCGGTTCGCTTTCTATGTTCACGATCGCGCAGGGCGCGGCTTTGCATCTGACGGCCTCCAAGAAAACGGAGGACCCGCCGGTGGACCCCCTCCCATATGGGAAGACCAGGACCTTCCCGGCCGCGTTCTCGCCCCTGAGCGGGTTCCTCTCGTCCACGATCTCCCCGGTCCCGGGATCTATGCCGTGCCAAAAGCCGAAGGCCATGGGCGAAACCAATGCCTCCCCCTCGGCCCTGCCCGGGACCAAGCCCCTTCCCCTCAGGACGATCTCCTTAGCCATCTCACAGCTCCCCCTCGACCGCGGCCCTGACGCAGCCCTCGAGGCTCGTTAGGGCTACGTCGACGCCCAAATTAGTTGGCGCGTAATAGGCGTATTTGCCCGAGTCGGTAACCATGGTCTTGAAGCCCCACTGGCGCAGGGGCGCGTTGTTGCAGCAGGTATCTGCGATCACCCTTATCCCCGAGGCGGTGAGCGCATCGAGGTATCCCATCTCCCTTATCAAGCGCTCCATGTATTTGCTCATGCTCACCCAAAATTCCACGCCCCTCTTCACCCTCCTCCCCTCCATCAGCCTAACCAACCTTTGGATGTGGCCCAATGAGGCGTGGGGGCATCCGGTGGCGACGAGATCGACCTTTCCCCCGGAGGCGCTGCACATCTTCTCCCTCGTCGATTCCAGGGCCCTCCTATCGAATTCCACAACGTCCCTAGGCTTATCTCCCCCCAATGCCTCCTCCAAGGTCCTAGCCTCGGGCGTCAGGCCCACTATGTGGTACATGGCCAGGGATCCCACGGCCGCCCCGGCCGCGCCCAAGGCCTTCAATCGATCCGGGTTGGCCCCCTTGGGCATATCCATTATGACAGGGATCTCGTTCCCGAGCTCGGAGCCGAGGTAGTACCCCAATACGGGATAATCCTCATCCCTGAGCTCGGATATCCCCTTCATCCTGACTACCACGGTCCCCCTCCTGTTCTCGTCGAGGTGAAGGCCGAACTCGGGCGTTTTGCCGATTATGGCGGCCATGGAGTCTAGGTAGGCGCAATAGCGGTTCGTCCTAGCGCCCACGACCGAGTTGACATAGGCGACGGCGTTCGATTCCGACCAAGCCAAGTGATCGCCGAATTTCGGGACGTTCGCGTGGGCATAGGGCGTGCAGCACCAAGTCGGGGCGCATCCGATCCGGACGATCCGATTCGCCAGCTCGATCTGCTTATGGGCGTATCCCTCATCGATCCGGAACTCCCTCCAGCGCTCGAAATCTATCGCGCATGGATCCGTAGTGGTAGGGACGCTGACCCTCGCCCCGGCCTCGATCAGCTTATCGAAGACCTCTATCCCGGAGTCCCCGGTGAGCTGATAGGAGGATTCGACCACGTGGGCGCTCTCCACGGGGATGAGCCTCTTGGCGCCGTACATATCCCCAACCTTGGCCAATATCCCCATGGCTATCCGGGGCCCTTCCCCCCGCTCGCCATCGAGGATGGCCTCCTCCTCCTTGCTCAGATACAAATCGATCCCCAATCAAAACAAAGGGGGAGGAATATATAGCTTGAGGGATCGGTGGGATAGGTTTCAGCCCCTTTAAATTGTTGACCGGGGTAGCCCGGTCGAGATGAGCTCCCGGGGCTCATCTAAATCCCCAAATATGCCTTCTTCACATGCGCATTCTCGAGTAATTCATCGCTCCGACCAGATAACACTACCCTGCCGTTTTCCAAAACGTATCCCCTATCGCTTATGTTCAGCGCATGGTGAATGTTCTGCTCCACTAGCAATATGGCCACTCCATTTTCGTTTATCCGCTCGATTATCTCGAATACCCTCCTAACTATTGAAGGCGCTAAACCAAGCGATGGTTCATCGAGCATCAATAGCTTCGGCCGGGACATGAGGGCTCTGGCTATCGCGAGCATCTGTTGCTCGCCCCCGCTTAGGGTACCGGCGTCCTGCTCGCTGCGCTCCTCCAGTATGGGGAAGAGCTCGTAGACCTCGCGCAGGGTCCTCTCCACGGCCTCTTTATCCCGGTGATGGGTGTAGGCGCCCATCATCAGGTTCTTCCTCACCGACAGTCGGGGAAAGAGTTTGCGGCCCTCCGGACAGAGGGAGATGCCCTGCCTCACGATCCGGTCCGCGCTCTTCTTGCTTATGACCTCTCCCTCGAAGACCACCTCTCCCCTGGTCGGTCTTATGAGCCCGCTGATGGTCTTGAAAAGGGTGGACTTGCCGGCGCCGTTGGCACCCAGAAGGCAGACCAGCTCGCCCTCCCGGATGTCCAGGGATACGTCGTTGAGCACCTCGTGCTTCCCGATGTGGCACTGCACGCCCCTCAACTCAAGCATGGCTCTCTCCCAGGTAAGCCTCGATGACCGCCGGGTCCTGGCAGACCTGCTGCGGTTCTCCCTCGGCGATCTTCACGCCGAAGTTCAAAGCCACGATACGGTCGGCCAGGCTC
>JAWCOP010000149.1:0-3022 GCA_038847005.1 Bathyarchaeia archaeon
CCAATTTATGGCCCCGGTAGGGCAAAGCCTCTCGCAGATCCGGCATTGGGGAGGGGGCTTGCCCTCCCCCCCGCCCCTTACGAACTCCAAATAGGCCATGTAGCGGCAATTCGCCGTATCGATCACGGGCTTCGGGGGGACCGCCTGCGGGAACGGTATGTAGATGGCCGTCCTCTTCCCGAGCCCCAAATCGAACTCCGAGGGGACCTTGGTCGGGCACTTCTGCCAACAGGTCCCGCAACCGGTGCATTTCGAATGATCGACCTTCCTGGCCCTCTGCCTTATCCTGGCCTCGAAGTTCCCCGGGTATCCCTTGACCTCCTCCACCTCCGCGTACGTCATCAAGCGGATCCTCGGGTGCTTCGCCAGCTCCACCATCCTGGGCGTCAGGATGCAGGATGCGCAATCGAGCGTCGGGAAGGTCTTATCGAACTTGGCCATCTTCCCCCCTATCGTCGGCTCCCTCTCCACGAGGACTACCTCGAAGCCCGCGTTCGCTATATCCAGCGCCGCCTGCATGCCCGCTATCCCGCCCCCGACCACAAGGGCGCGCTTAGTGACCGGGATCGGCTTCGAGAAGAGCGGCTCCGCCCTCGAGGCCTTCGCGACCGCCATCCTTATCAGGTCTATGGCCTTCTCGGTCGCCTCCTCGATCGCATCGCTATGGACCCAGGAGCACTGCTCCCTGAGGTTCGCCATCTCCAAGAGGAACGGGTTCAGCCCGGCCGATGCCAGGACCCCTTGGAAGGTCTTCTCGTGCATCCTCGGGGAGCAAGCGCCCACGACGACCCTGGTCAACCGGTTCTCCTTTATGGCTTGGCGGATGATCGCTTGGCCGGGCTCGCTGCAACAATAGAGGTAATCGGTCGCGTATGCGACTCCGGGCATGGCCTTGGCCGCTTCCACGACCTTCGCTATATCGACCGACCCGGCTATGTTATGGCCGCAATGGCATATGAAGACCCCGATCCTCGCCACTCCCGATCCCAGCCGGGGAATCGATCCTAGCCCCTACGGATCTCCCCCAGGACCTCCCCATCCGGGGAGACCAGCTGGATCGAAAGGGGCATCTCCCCGATCGCGTGCGTCGCGCAGGAGAGGCATGGGTCGAAGCACCTTATGGCGTGCTCCACGCGGTTCAATATTCCCTCGTCGAACCTCCCGTTCCTTATCCTCTTGGAGGCGACCTCCCTTATGGCCAAGTTCATGCCCATGTTATTGAACACGGTCGAAACGATCAGGTTCGCCTTCCTTATCGTCCCGTCCCCGTTCACCCAATAGTGATGGATCAAAGTCCCCCTAGGGGCCTCTATGACGCCGACGCCCTCCTCGTTCCTTATCTCCTTCGCCCCGCTCCAGATCTCGTTGGAGCATATCTCCTCATCCTGCAGGAGCTCCTTCGCCCTCTCGGCCGCGTGGAGCATCTCTATGGCCCTTGCGTAATGGTAGAATATGGTCCGATCCACCACGCCGTTCTCCCCGATCGCCTTGAACTCCTTGAACTCCTCCCCGGCCAAGGGGGTTGGGATGCGATCCGAGACGTTGAGCCTCCCGAGCGGGCCGACCCTGAGGGAGCCCTTCGGGAACCCAGCCCATCTATAATATGGGAACTTCAGGTACGACCAATCCTCGACCCTCTCCCCTATGATGGATAAATAGTCGGATGGGCTGAAGCCGTCCTCTATTATATTGCCCCTCGGATCCTTTATCCTGAGCTCCCCATCGTACAATTCCAAGGCCCCATCCCGCCCGACCAAGCCCATGCTATACGTACTCACCGGGATAGCCTCCTCCTGCTTCAGGCAGGCGTCCCTCACGAGCCCTATCGTGGACCTCGCGCTCTCGATGACGCCATCTATCTGCGCCAGGAGGGCATCCCGCTTCTCCGGCTGGAGCGCCCCGTTGACTCCCCCCGGGATCGCGAAGGTTGGATGGACCCTCCTCCCGCCCAACGCCTCTATGACCTCCTGCCCGAACTTGCGAAGGGCCACCCCCCTCCTCGCCAGCTCGGGCCTGCTCTCTATCAGGCCGATTATGTTCCGCTTCTCCATTTCGTAATCGAACCCGAGCACAAGGTCCGGGAGGGATAGGTAGAAGAGGCTCAGCGCATGGGATTGGATCATTTGGCCCATGTGGAGCAGGAGGCGGAGCTTCTTGGCGGGGCTGGGGATCTCGGCCCCCAGGATCGCGTCCCCGGCCTTCGCCGATGCCAAGCTATGGCTGACGGGGCATATGCCGCAGATCCTCGAGGTTATGACGGGCATCTCCCATACGAGCCTCCCCTCGCAGAACTTCTCGAACCCCCTTACCGAAACGACGTGGAACCTCGCATCGGCTACGTTCCCATCCCCATCGAGGACTATCGTTACCCTCCCATGGCCCTCTATCCTGGTGACGGGGATCCTTATCTCCCTCTCCTCCCCGCGGGCCCGTTGCGAGGCTTGGGATTCGATCCCGCCGACCCTAGCTCCGGATTCCATCCTCAAATCCACCTCCCATCACTCGAAGCTGGCCATATCGCTGGGCAGGATCGGGATCCTGCCCTCCAGGAGCTCCTTCACGGCGTATAGGAGGGCCTTTGGGCTGGGCGGGCAGCCGGGGATGTAGGCGTCGACCCCGACGACGTGGCCCACGGCCTTCACCTTATCCAATAGCGGAGGCACGTATTTGGACCTCGGGACCTTGCCATCCACGACGCTCTCCGTCCCGACGTATACCCTCGAGAGGATTTCCTCCTTATCGAAGAGGTTCCTGTAGGACGTTATCCCGCCGAAGCAGGCGCAATCCCCTATGGCCACCAAGACCTTGCATTTCCCCCTGAACTTCCTCAACTCCTCCTCATCCTCCTCAGTCGCCACCGCGCCCTCTACGATGCCGACGTCGACTTGGACGTGCTCCTTCACATCCGTCAGGGGCGGGGATTTCGCGATCTCGATCCTCTCCAGCAATAGCTCGACCAAGGCCTCGTCCAAATCCAAGAGGGACATATGGCAGCCGGCGCAACCGGAGAGCCATAGCGTGG
>JAWCOP010000150.1:0-3005 GCA_038847005.1 Bathyarchaeia archaeon
CCTCCCAACCCAATCCCATGAAGTTCTTGGTGACCGGTGGGACCGGTTTCATCGGGTCCTACTTCGTAAGGGATATTGTGGGGAGGGGCCATGAGGTAATAGCCTACGATGCGGTCCCGAACGAGAGGGCCTTGGGCGATGCCGCCGGGAAGGTCGAGATCGTAAGGGGGGACGTCTTGGATTTGGCCCTCCTGCTGGAAACGATGAAGCGCCAAGGGACCGATTATCTGATCCACTTGGCCTATTTGCTGATCCTCGACTCGGATCAAAATCCCTCGAGGGCCGTAAGGGTGAACTGCGATGGGACTAACAACGTCTTCGATGCCGCCCTCTTGGCGGGCGTCGAGAGGGTCGTTTGGGCCAGCTCCGTTTCCGTCTATGGGAAGGCGAGCTATTACGGCGGCCGGGCCGTTAACGAGGACGATCCACCGAAGCCGTTCAACGTATACGGCGCCTGCAAGGTCCTGAACGAGTTCATGGGCCATTATTATTACGAGAGGAAGGGGTTGGATAACATAGGGTTGAGGTTCACGGTGGCCTACGGCCCCGGGAGGCTCAGGGGCGGGACGGCCTTCGCGAGCGCCATGATCGAGAACCCGGCCCTCGGGAAGCCCGTAAAGGTCCCGAACGGGGACTCGTTGGTGAATTGGCATTACGTGAAGGACATAGCCAAGGCCATAAGGCTGGCCTGCGAGGCCAAGAGCCCGCGGTATAGGGTCTATAACGTGGGCGGCGAGAGCAGGACCGTTCGGGAGGCGGCCGATTACATAAGGGGCCTCCTGCCCGATGCCAAGATAGAGCTCGAGCCGGGCGATTGGGGATGGCAGATGATGTTCGATTTCAGCAGGGCAGAGGAGGATTTGGGCTATAGGCCATCCTATACCATGGAGGAGGGGATAAGGGAGCACATAAACGCGGTCAGGAGGGGCGCGGGCCTCCCGGAGGTATAATGCTTATTAAGCTTCGGAACCCCTACAGGGGGAGCCATAGGGGGAAGGGGAGAGGGACTCTGATCGCGCCCGGAACCCTCGCGCAGGCGATCATAAGCGGCATCCTATTGGGCGGGATCTACGCCCTCATGAGCATAGGCCTGAACCTGATATTCGGGGTCGTTAAGGTCGTCAACTTCGCGCACGGGGAGTTCCTGATGGTCGGCATGTATATCGCCTATTGGGCGTTCGCGCTCTACGGCCTCGATCCATACGTTTCGCTGCCGCTCGTGGCGCTTTCCATACTCGCGCTGGGGGCGATGACCCAAGGGCTCATAATAAACCCCCTTTTGAAGACGAAGGACATAAACCAAGTCTTGGCGACGATAGGCCTAATGATATTCCTCGAGAACTTGGCCCTATTCCTTTGGAAATCCGATTTCCGATCGGTCCTGACGGCCTACTCCGCGGCGAGCATTTCTATCGGCGAGATCAGGCTAAGCCTTAGCAGGATATTCGCCTTCGCCGTGGCCATGAGCACGGCCATCGTGCTTTACTTCCTATTGACCAAGACCGATGTCGGGAGGAGGATAAGGGCCGTTGCCCAAGACGCGGAGGCCGCGGAGCTCATGGGCATAGACCACAGGAGGATCTACATAGCGACCTTCGGCCTCGGCGGGGCACTGGTGGGGGTGGCCGCCGCCGCCATGTCGCCCATCTACTACGCCTTCCCAACGGTCGGGGCCCTCTTCGGGCCGACGGCCTTCATAGTGGTTGTATTGGGCGGGTTGGGCAGCTTCATCGGCGCCATGGTGGGGGGATTGATAATAGGCATAGTGGAGTCGATAGCCGGCGTTTTGACGAACGCCGAGCTCGCGAAGGCCTTCGCCTTCGCAATCTTCCTCCTGGTCCTATTCCGCAAGCCGACAGGCCTATTCGGGGAGAGGGCCCGTGTCTAAGAAAAGGAAGCTTGGAAGGGGCTGGGCTACATTCCTCGGGATCATCGTTGCCTTGGCGCTCGTCCCGCTCCTAAGGCCGCCGCCCTACGTGACCCACGTCCTGATCCTCACGCTCCTCTTCGCCTACCTAGGGACGGCTTGGAACCTGATCGGCGGGTATGGGGGGCAATTATCCTTGGGGCATGGGGCCTTCTTCGGGCTCGGGGCTTATACATCAACGCTGTTATTCATGAATTATGGTTTATCGCCTTGGATAGGCATGGCGATAGCCGCGGGGGTTGGGGCGGGATCGGCCGCTTTGATAGGATACCCCTGCTTCAGGTTCGGCTTAAGGGGCCCGTTCTTCGCATTGGCGACGTTGGCGTTCGGGCTGATAGTCGTAGAGCTGTTAACGGCCTTCAGGGAGGTCACCGGGGGCTCCTTGGGCATATTCCCGCCGTTCCTTGGGAATGCGCCCCACCTCTTCCAATTCCCCTCCAAGGAGCCCTATTACCTGATAATAATAGCCCTATGGGCCTCGATCGTGCTGCTCGTCAGGGCCATGAGGAGGACCAGGTATTATCTAGTTGCCATACGGGAGGATGAGGAGGCGGCGGCGGCCCTCGGGGTCCCGGTCAGGAAGTATAAGCTCCTCGCCGCGGTGATCAGCGGCGCCCTATCGGGCATTGGCGGGACCTTCTACGCCCAATACTTCTCCTATCTAAACCCTGAGTCGGCGGCCGGGCTGGCGCTTTCGGTCGAGATACTCACGGTCGCCATATTCGGTGGGATGTACGGCCTCATGGGGCCGACCCTGGGCTCGGCCATATTGACCCCCATATCGGAGCTCCTGAGGATATGGCTGGGGGGCACCTATTTGGGAGTCCATCTAATGCTCTACGGCCTATTGCTCATATTGGTGATAATCTTCATGCCTAGGGGTGTATTGGGCAAGCTGGAAGAGGTTCTTAAGAGGGGGTTGGAATTTTGACGGCCGTTCTCGAGGGGAGGGGCCTCTCGAAGAGGTTCGGGGGGCTTTGGGCCCTTAAAGGGGTGGATTTCCGGCTGGAGGAGGGGGAAATACTCGGCCTGATAGGGCCGAACGGCTCCGGAAAAACAACGTTATTCAATGTAGTGA
>JAWCOP010000151.1:0-3002 GCA_038847005.1 Bathyarchaeia archaeon
ATAGGCCAATTTGGCAGGGTCCTCCTCGATCTGTATCCTCCTTATCCTGATCCTCTTCCCCCCCTCTATGCTCAGGAATCCCCCCTTGGCCAGCGGAACGCCTCCCCCGCCGTCGTATTGGCTTATCTGGAAATTCTTCGGCATATCCGGATAGAAGTAGTTCTTCCTGAAGAAGGTCATCCTATTGGATATCTCCGAGTTCAGGGCTATGGCGACCGCCACTCCATCCTCTATGGCCCTCTTATTCGGCGAGGGCAGCGATCCCGGGAGCCCCATGCAGATTGGGCAAATATGCGTATTCGGCGGGGAACCCCTGTAATCCGCGGGGCATCCGCAGAACAGCTTAGTCCTAAGGTTGGTCAGCTGGCAATGTATCTCCAAGCCTATCCTTACGGCCGCCTCGCCCAATCCCGCGCTCACCCGCTCACGCGAGCTCCTCAACGATCCTCCCGACCCTGAATAGGAGCTCCTCCCCGAAGGGGGGCGCCATCAACTGCAATCCAACGGGTAGCCCTTGGGACATCCCACACGGGATCGAGATCGCCGGCATCCCGGCCAAGTTGGCCGGGACCGTTTCTATATCGCACATGTATATCTCCAGCGGATCCAGCTTCTCCCCGATTTTGAAGGGCAGCACGGGCATCGTCGGCCCCGCTATCAAGTCGAACTCCTTGAAGGCCCTTTCGAAACCCTCCCTTATCAGCGTCCTGATCTTCTGGGCCCTTATGTAGTACCTATTCCTATAACCGGCGGAGAGCGCATATGTCCCAAGGATTATCCTCCTCTTGACCTCCTTCCCAAATCCCATGCCCCTATTGTTACAATACGAGTCGTTCCAATCCGGGCCGTCCTCCCCCCTGAGGCCATATCTGATGCCGTCGTATCTCGCCAAGTTCGAGCTGGCCTCCGACATGGCTATTATATAATAGGTGGGCAGGGCATATGCCAAGCTCGGAAGGCTTATTTCCTCGACGTCTACGAGGCCGCCCATCCTATCTAAGAAGCTCCGCACATGTTTCTCAACGGCTTCCTGCACTCCCTCCATGAAGAACTCCTTGGGGACCCCAATCCTGAACCTTCCCTCCTTGATCTCGATGCCCCTTTGGGGCAATGATGTATTGTCCCTTGGGTCATATCCCCTTATTGCTTCGAACAGGAGCTCGCAATCCCCAATACTTGAGGCCATGGGCCCGATCTGCTCTAGACTATTTGCATAGGATATCAGCCCATACCTGCTAACGGCGCCATAGGTGGGCTTCAGCCCGACGATTGAGCAGAAGCTCGCCGGGCATCGGATGGATCCGCCCGTATCCGCGCCGAGGGCTAGGGGGGCGAAGGCGCCGGCCACCGCAGCCGCGCTCCCGCCGGAGGATCCCCCGGGGACCCTAGTGGGATCCAAGGGGTTCCTCGTGGGCCCGAAATGGCTGTTCTCGGTAGAGGAGCCCATGGCAAACTCATCCATGTTGGTCTTGCCGATTACTATGGCATCGGCTCCCTTCAACCTTCCTATTACGGTCGCGTCGTAGGGCGGCACGAAGTTCTCAAGCATTTTAGAACCGCACGTCGTCCTCACGCCCTTTGTGCATATGTTATCCTTGATGGCCACGGCTAGGCCGAAGAGCGGCCCTAGCTTCCCCCTCTCCCTTCGCTTCCTATCGAGGGCCTTGGCGGCCTCGATAGCCGATCCCTCGCAAACGGTTATGAAGGAGTTGAGCTCGGGATCCCTCTCCCTTATTCTCTCCAAGAGGGAGAGGATATACTCCTCTACCGAGGCGCCGCCGGCCAGCTCATTCCTCGTTTCTATAGCGGATTTCGAGAGCACTCGGCCCCACCTCATACGATCCTCGGGGCCAATATGTACCTCCCCTTCCTCCGGGGGGCGAGCTCGAGGACCTCGTCCGGCCGGGGCTCCTCCACCTCGTCCTCCCTGAGGACGTTAGTCAGGTCTATGACGTGATGGGTCGGGGGGACCCCCTCCACATCGACCTCATCTATCCTCTTGAAGTAATCCAATATCCTGTTCAGCTGGCTCAGGAACTCCTCCTTCTCCTCTTGGGAGAGGCGTAGCCTTGAGAGCCAACAGAGCCGCTCCAGATCCTCGAGGGTTATCCTTTCTCCCATCTCCATTCCCCCTTCATGGGACCAGCCTCGATGGGTCCCTTGGGAAGAAAGCCACCTCCCTTATGTTATCCCTTCTCGTGATGACCATGAGCAACCTCTCCAAGCCCATGCCGAACCCGGCATGGGGGGGCATGCCATAATCGAATATATCCAAATGGTATCGGAAGGAGGTCGGGTTCAATCCGCTCTCGATCAAGCGGGACCTGAGCAGCTCCCCGGAGTCCACCCTCGTCCCCCCCGAGGCTATCTCCATGGATCCAAAGAAGAGATCGAACCCCTCGCATATCTTGGGGTCCTCCCTCTTCGGTTTTATATAGAAGGCCTTCGATTTGGTTGGCCAATCCTTCACGAAGAAGAAGCCGCCCCTCCCCTCGAGCGCGGATCTGATCTGCGCGGCGGATAGGTCATCGCCCCAAGATATGGGCGTGCCCCTTGCCCTGAGGTCCTCGAATATTTCCCCATAGCTGAACCGCTCGAAGGCCCCATCCAAGGCCATGGGCTCCACCCCGATCAATTCAAACTCCTCCCCGCATTCCTCGCCCGACCTCTTCACAACATACTTTATGAGCTCCTCCAACAGATCCATGACGTCATTATAATCCACATAGGCCATCTCCACATCGACCGAAGTCGACTCGCTCAAATGCCTATCGGTGCTGAACTTCTCGGCCCTGAATATCGGGCCTATTTCATAGACCCTCTCGAACGAGCCAACGAGTTGCTCCTTATAAAGCTGGGGGCTTTGGGCCAAGAAAGCCTCTTTGTCGTAATATAGTATGGGGGACGTGATCACGGTTTTCGGCAGCGAGAGCTTGACGAGCTCCGTGCATGCCGACTGGGGTCGTGTCGCTGCGGGGGCCTGCGGGGCGGCGGCTTGCGCC
>JAWCOP010000152.1:0-2973 GCA_038847005.1 Bathyarchaeia archaeon
CTCCTGCGGGCGGAGCGGCCAATCGCGCGGGGGCGCGAGATCGGGCCGAGAAGCATAGAGGGCGCCTTGGCCCAGAGCCCCGGGGCGAATTTGGCGCTCATATCGGTCCCAGGGGAATATGCGAAGCTTGAGGCCCTGAAGGCCTTGAGGAGGGGCCTTCACGTCCTCCTCTTCAGCGATAACGTCCCCCTCGAGGACGAGGTCGAACTGAAGAGGCTCGCCAAGGAGAGGGGCCTCTTGATGATGGGGCCCGGATGCGGCACCGCGATCATTAATGGCATTGGCTTGGCGTTCGCGAACGCGGTCAGGAAAGGGCCCATAGGGATCGTCGGGGCCGCTGGGACCGGGATACAGGAGGTCACCACATTGATCCACAGGAATGGCTCGGGGATCGCTCAAGCCATAGGCACGGGGGGCCGGGACCTTTGGCGAGAGGTGGGGGGAATGACCATGTTGCAGGGCATAGAGTTTCTTAAAGAAGATCCGGAAACGGAGATCATAATCCTGATCTCAAAGCTTCCCCATCCCGATGTGGAACGGAAGATGGCCAGCGCGATCAAGGGGATCGAGAAGCCCGTCGTGGTGGATTTCATAGGCGGGAACCCCACGTTCATCAAAGAAGCGGGCGGGATCCCGGCCGGGACCTTGGAGGAGGCGGCCCTCCGGGCCGTTTCGCTCGCGTTGAGGAGGAAGTACGTCCCAAGGCCCTTCACGGTGAAGAGCGAGGAAATACTCTCGAAGGCCAGGTCAGAGTATAAGCGCTTCTCCGAGAGGCAGAGGTTCATACGCGGCCTATTCTCCGGCGGATCCCTTTGCGAGGAATCCATAACGATCCTCACCGGCCTGATGGGCCCGATCCATTCCAATACCCCCATTGACCCGAAGCTCAAGATCCCGGGCCTCAAGCCAAGTAAGGGCAATGCATGCATCGATATGGGCGAGGAGGAGTTCACCAAGGGCAGGCCCCATCCGATGATAGACCCGAGGCAGAGGCAGGAGCGGATCCTTCAAGAGGCGAGGGATCCGAGCGTGGCCGTCATATTATTCGACGTGGTATTGGGTTACGGGGCCTATCCGGATCCGGCGGGCGCCTTGGTGCCCTTCATAGAGGAGGCGAGGGCTACGGCTGGAAGGAAGGGCCGCTACATATCCTTCGTGGCCTCCGTGGTGGGAACGGAGGAAGACCCGCAGGGCTTCAGCGCCCAAGTGAGGAAGCTCGAGGGGGCGGGCGTTATAGTCATGCCCAGCAACGCCCAAGCCGCCCGGATGGCCTCCCTGATAGCCACCCGGGGGAGGGCGAGGAGGGCCCTCGGCATCTGAAGGGGATCGCCGATGGGAATACTTGGGAGGGAGATATCGATAATCAACTTGGGCTTGGAGGGGTTCGCCGAAAGCCTAGAGGCGCAAAATGCCAGCGTGATCCACGTGGATTGGAGGCCGCCCGCGGGCGGCGATCCTGGGAAGATAAAGCTCCTTTCCTCGCTGGAGAGGGATGAGGTCGATCAAGCTAATCGGGAAGGCATTGAGAGGATAATGAATAGCCAACCCGTCTTGATCGATATCCAATCGGCCCTGAAGGCCATCCCGGGGATGCGCGGGGATACGTTCCTCCATTCGGGCCCTCCCGTGACTTGGGATAGGATGTGCGGCCCAATGCGCGGAGCCATGATCGGCGCGGTCCTTCTGGAGGGGTTGGAGGATTCGCCGGAGGGAGCGGAGAGGAGGCTTCGATCGGGCGACATAGCCTTCGAGCCATGCCACGAGCATTCGGCCGTCGGCCCGATGGCCGGCGTTATATCGCCCAGCATGCCCGTATTCGTCGTCAAGAACAAGGCGCTGGGAAACTACGCTTTTTCGAACATAAACGAGGGATTCGGCAAGGTCCTGAGGTTCGGGGCCTATGGGCCCGAGGTCATCGAGAAGCTCCGATGGATCGAGGGGACCCTCGCCCCCGCCTTGGCGGCCGGGATAAGGGAGGCGGGGGGGATTGATCTGAGGAATATAATGGCTCGAGCGCTTCACATGGGCGATGAATGCCATAACAGGAATGTAGCGGCCACGTCCATCTTCGCTAGGGCGTTCATGCCCCACCTCCTAAGGGCCGGCCTTTCGAGCGGCGTTATGGAAGAGGTCGCCAAGTACCTATCGGAAACGGATCACTTCTTCCTCAACCTCTCGATGGCGGCTTGCAAGACCACAATGGATTCGCTGGTCGGCCTAAAGGGCTCATCCCTCGTCATGGCGATGACCCGGAATGGAACCGAGTTCGGCATAAGGGTCGCCGGGACCGGCGGGGAATGGTTCACGGCCCCAGCACCATTCGTCAAAGGCCTTTACTTCCCGGGCTTCAAGGCCGAGGATGCGAACCCGGATCTGGGGGATAGCACCATAACCGAAACGGCCGGGATAGGGGGGTTCGCCATGGCGGCCGCGCCCGCCATAGTACAATTCGTCGGCGGATCCCCCCACGAGGCCGTCGATTATACAAGGGAGATGTATGAGATCACGGTCGCCAAGAGCGCGAACTTCACGATACCCTATCTCAACTTCGAAGGGACGCCCACGGGAATAGATATCAGGAGGGTCATAGCGACCGGCATCGCGCCGATCATAAACACCGGGATAGCGCATAGGGAGCCCGGGGTCGGCCAGATAGGGGCTGGGCTGACGAGGGCGCCGATGGAGTGCTTCGAGAAAGCTTTAAAGAGGTTGGCCGAGGAGTTCGGGTGAGGGTTTTGTAATGAAAGCCATGGAGGTCGGGGTTTATAAGATCCCAATGGATGCCCCGGACGACGTTTCCCAGCTGAGGAAGTTGATAAAATCCGGGGAGATCGATCCGAGAGATATCGTCGCCATAATAACCAAGACCGAGGGGAACGGGCTGGTTAACGATTTCACGAGGGGCCTCGCCACGATGGCCTTCCAATTGCTCCTATCGGAGGAGATGGGCATCTCGCGCGGGGATGTGAGCAA
>JAWCOP010000153.1:0-2969 GCA_038847005.1 Bathyarchaeia archaeon
GACGCTCTCCTCGATTAGGACTTGGTGGACCCTGCTCAGGGATAGGCCGCGCTCGGCTATCTCCTTGAGCTCGTTCCTGTTGAAGGCTATCCCGCCCCCGGTCCCGCCCAAGGTGAAGGATGGGCGAATGACTACTGGATAGCCTAGTTCATCGGCTATGCGCAGCGCTCCCTCAACCGAACTGGCGAGGTTGCTCCTCGGGACCTCTATGCCTATCCTCTTCATCGATTCCTTGAACAGCTCCCTATCCTCGCCCTTCTTTATAGCGAGCGGCTTCGCACCTATGGCCTCCACTCCGAACCTATCTAGGATCCCCCTCTCGGCCAATTCGACGGTGAGGTTCAGGCCTATCTGGCCGCCGAGCGTTGGCAGGATCGCATCGGGCCTCTCCTTGGCTATTATCCTCTCGAGGGCCTCCGGGACGAGCGGCTCTATGTAGGTCCTATCGGCCATCTCGGGATCCGTCATTATCGTCGCCGGATTGGAGTTCACCAAGATCACCTCGTAGCCCTCCTCCCTTAGCGCCTTGCAGGCCTGGCTACCGGAATAATCGAACTCGGCCGCTTGCCCTATCACTATCGGGCCGGATCCTATTATGAGGATCTTCCTAAGATCGGTCCTCTTTGGCAAGGTTTCCGATCACCCTAGCATCTCCAACGCCTCATCGAAGAAGAAGTGGGTATCATGCGGCCCGGGCCCAGCTTCCGGATGATATTGGACGCATAATATGGGCAACTCCTTATGCCTGAGCCCCTCGATCGTGCGATCGTTCAGGTTTATTTGCGTGACCTCCAGCCCCGTGCCGGCGAGGGACGACTCCTCTACGGCGAAGCCATGGTTTTGGCTCGATATGAATACCCTACCGGATTCGAAATCCTTTACGGGCTGGTTGGAACCCCTATGGCCGAACTTCAGCTTGAAGGTCCTCGCCCCCATGGCTAGGGATATGAGCTGATGGCCGAGGCAGATGCCTATTATCGGCATCTTGCCCACCAATTTCCGAACGGTCCCGATCGTTTGATGAACCCTAGCCGGATCCCCGGGGCCGTTCGATATGAATAGGCCATCCGGCCTCAATTCCATTATCTTCTCGGGCGGATAATCGAATGGCAACAGCCATACGCTAACCCCCCTCCGCAGGATCTGCCTCAGTATGCTCCTCTTGGCGCCGCAATCCAAGAGCGCGAGCTCGCGCCCCCCGCCCCCATCCGCCTCTATGAACTTCGGCTCCCTTATAGAGACCTTATCAACCAAGTCTAGCTCGGTTATATGGGGTTGCTCCTTGGCCCTCTTCAGGAGCTCCGCCTCGCTAGGCCCATCCCCGGGCTTGAAGACGGCCAGAGCCGACTTCATCGTTCCATATACCCGGGCCTTCTTGGTCAACATTCGGGTATCGACGCCCTCTATCCCAGGTACGCCCTGCTCCTTCAAGAGCTCCGCCAAGGCCTTTTGAGACCTCCAATTACTCGGCCTCCTGCATAGCTCCCTTACGACGAACCCCTCGACTTGGACCCTATCGCTTTCGAAATCCTCCTCGGCCACCCCATAATTCCCCATCAAGGGATAGGTCATCATCAATATCTGGCCCGCGTAGGAGGGATCCGTCAAAGCCTCCACGTAGCCCGTCATCGAGGTATTGAACACCAGCTCCCCCTCGGCGATGCCCTCCGATCCAAAGCCCCCTCCCCCCACCAAGGTCCCATCCTCGAGGGCGAGCATCGCCTCCAATTCCCCATCCTCGCGTGGCCCTTTGGAACTTGCCCGCGATCCCAACGCCATCCCAAGCCCTTTGGGCCCTTCGCTAGCCCTTCCTGATAAGGATTTTATATCCCCCTAGGGGGTCGATTAGCTCATTTCACCAGCTTCAGGACCTCCTTGAACTCCGGCGTCCCAGCCTTGCCCAAAATCTCGTAGAGGGCCATCTCGACGCTGCTCGGGATCGCACCCGCCCCCTCCATCCTCCTCAATCCGACTTCCCGATCTAGTTCGGAGCGGGATGAGGTTGCGTCCTCTAGGATGTGGACCTCGAATCCCCTTCTGATGGCCTCCAGCGCCGTTTGGGCTACGCAAATATGGGTTTCCACCCCCGCCATCAATAGCTTCCTTCTCCCGAGCCCCTCGACCGCCCTCCGAAAACCCTCCTCCTCGAAGCAGTTGAAGTGAATCTTCTCTATCGGCTCAGAATCGTGGAGCGACCTCAGCTCCGGCACGGTCCTGCCGAGCCCCTTCGGGTACTGCTCCGTGACCACGATTGGAACCCCTAGGGACTTGAAGGCCTTGATCGCCAGCGCCGCCCTATCTGTGATGGATTTGGCGTTCGCTATCCTAGGCATGAGCTTCTCTTGGAAATCGATGCATATGAGGATGGAATCCCCAGCGCTTAGGGCCATGGCCGATCATTGGGCCGACCCATTTAAAAGGCCTTTGATGATGAATGGGGTCGCGGCCCCTCGTGGACGAAGGGCTATCCCCGCGGCATCGTTTCGGTTGGGAAGATCACTATTAGCTTGAGGATCCCATCGCCTATATTGCCCGTCCCATGCTCCACCCCGGCCGGTATGTATATAACTTGGCCGGGCTCCACTTCGATCGGGCCGGATGGGCTGTGCTCGCTGCCCCTCCCCTCCAGCACGAATATGATCTCATCATGGTCGTGCGTATGGGGCTCATGCCTAACCCCGGGCTTAACCTCCGTTATGTGTATGTGCAAGCCGGAACCCTTGACGATCCCCTTCTCCCGATCGAAGAGGATCCTCAGGGAGCCCCAGGGGGCCTCAGTCGGGTTGACGCCCTTAACGTCGATTACCCTTATCCCACTCTCGGCCAAAACAATCGCCCCGAAGATTCAAAGAACCCTTCTCTTGAGCTCCGAGAGCTTGACCCCGCGCTTGAGCGCATCCCTAACCCTTTCCTCCTCCTCGAGGTATTCGAGGCAGAGGGAGTGAACCTCTTTGATATAAGCCTTCGGC